>JALGWB010000087.1 GCA_025774405.1 bacterium | reverse complement strand
GATTGCTTGTTCCTGTGGGTGACGAGCAAGCGCTGGCCGAGGCAATTGGCGAGGTCCTGGAGGATCCGGCTTTGCGTCGGCGTCTCCTAAAGGCGGGCAAGACCAGGTCAAGGGACTTCTCAATGGAGCGGGTCGGCGAAGCCTACGAGCGCTTGTTTATGGAGCTCAGGCGATAATCCTCTGGGGTTTTTCGGAGTTCCGACTCAGTCCCTTGGCCTGTCGGCATCTAAGGCACTTCAATTATTGCTATCTTGATGAAAGGAGTTACAGGATCGTTGGATTCGATTTCGAGCCACCGCTTGCCTTGCCATCTGGGAAGGAGTCCCACAACTATTATAGCCTTCTCACCGCCTCCAAGGCTGAGCTGCGTGGCGTTACTCTCACAGCCATAGCATCGGATCTCGCTTATCACGAGGTCTTGCTGCCCGCGGTTGGAGATCTCGAGAAAGTTGCTCGTTCCCTGTGCCTTTTCAATTGGCAGGGGATTGGGCAGAGCAAGAAGATGGGGCTTCACTGCGGGAAGCACCTTGCCGGTGACATCGATTCTCAGTCTTCTTGGGTTCCCGCCATCAACTTCGACAAAGACTGTCTTAGTGATGCGTTCCTTAACCACATCACCAAGGTAGGAGAGGTCGATGGGGATGCGTGTGTGGGGTGGAAGTTCACCGGTTTTCACAGAGGCTTCAAGGCAATCACAGGTTGAATAGAGGGAAACTGTAAAAGTTGTGTCACTGTAGTTGCCAAGCATTACTTTGCCCCTGGCAATTTCACCACGCTTGATCGTGCCAAAGTCCCAGGTAGCTGGCTCGAGGCTAAGACTTGCAGTGTGTCTCGTGTGGCGCATGCTACAGCCAGCAAAAAGTATCGCCGTCAGGCACAGCACAACACACAGGGAGCTTTTCACCACAGCACTGTCCTCACATAAAGCGACGTGAGTGAAACATCATAATCCGGCTCAAGGTCACTTCTTCTAAAGACATATCTCTCTTCGAGGCTGATCGATAAGTCCTTCGATAGCTCAACTGTCACAGTTCCGAGGAGTGTTGTTCGCTTATTCCCCACACTGGTTGTCAATAGATTGTTAGAAGTGCCTTCACCCGAGAAGATTGTGGCAATCCCTAAATTGACACCACGATGGATCTCGTAGTAGGCACGGGCACTCAGCGTTGGATATATGACCCTTGATTTGGGCTGTTGCCCGAAGAATACATCATCGATAGTGGAGAGGAATTTTCCGAAAAGAGCTACGACCAGGCGTTCTCCACCGTATTCACATCTGAGGCGAAGGCCCCTTCGGTTGGGCTGGTATGAGAGCCCGCGGAAATAGGAATCCCAATTGGGAGACAGGTAGATGTAGGCTGCATCGAGGAGCCACCGTTTCTCTGGCTTGAAACTGAGAACGATTCTTCCGCCTCTGCCCCTCATGTCCCAGCCAGGGACAGAACGTTGGGCGAGATCGCGACCTTGAGAGCTGGTCAATATCCATTCACCTTCAAAGGCAACCTCTTTGATAATGGGTATCTCCCAGGTGAGACCGTAAACATTGTTCTCGAAGACGCGCCCCAGCGGTTCGGTACTGCCCTTGAGCGTCTTATGATCATCTTGCGATCTTAAGGCTATTACGGCGATATCGATGAAAGACTTTGCATGGGAAAGGTATTGCCTGAGCCCAGCCTTAACGCCGAAAGTAACAACAGGATAAGTCTCATCTGCGATTGAAGGACGAGCAAAATAGCCTTCGATTTGGAAAAACTCATTCGGTGTGACCTTCAATTTCAGACCTTCAAATGTGAGCTCTGGTCCGAGTTCTTCGAGGGTTTCTCCAAGAATTGCTCCTGCCACGCCTGGTCCTCCACAGACAGCACAAACACCACCTCCACCCTCAGGGTCATCATTGAGGTCCCATCGCATCAAAGCAAGCGGTGTAAACGATACCTGGTAGTAGCCAAAGCGGGCATTCACGGATTGGGACTCGTAAGCAATGAAGGCTGAGCCAAATTGGGAAGAGAGGTACTCGGGACCGGATTCGATCACCTCATCGGGTTCATTGGAAATTCTTACAAGAGCGCCTGCACGGAAGTCCTCACCAAAAGGATAGGTCACTTCAAAGATGGCTCGGTGTCGAAATGAGAAGCCGCGCCTTACCTCTTCACCATAGGTGGCTTTTAGGTGTCCAGTGTAGTCAGAATCGGTGAATCGCAGTCGCAAACGTAAGTCACCACTTATCTCGAAATCTTGTAGTGATGCCAGAACGCAGACAGGGACGAGAATCATGACGAGCCAGATCAATGCCAGCCAGATGTGCAGTCTTCTCATGGCATGCTCCTTTGAGTGGGCTACCATACGCTAATCTTGCCGCTTGATAAGTCTGCGAAGCTCTCGGCTGATGCGCTCTCTCAAATCGGGAGGGTGATCATATTGGGCCAGCGCTATCCGACCGTTTCGATTGACGATGAATATGCTAAAGGTATAGTCCGCTGCCCGATACAATCGGGCAACCTGTGCCCGCCTATCCCAGAGCATTGGGAAGGTAATACCCTCACCCCTAATGAATGCCTTGACACCCTGAACATTCTCGATGTCAAAGTTTATTCCGATGAAGGCGACGGCCTGGGTTCCGTATTCCTCATACAGGCTCTGAACCTCGAGGATGGCTTCACGGCACGTGGGGCAAGCCATGCTCCAGATGACAACAACTGTTGCATTGTTATTGTAAAAGACCTTGGCAGAGTTGATCTCACCTCTTCCAAAGATATCACTGAGCACAAAATCGGGTGCCTTAATGCCAACTGCCATCCTTCCAGTTTTCGAAGGTCTTGGAGCTCCACATGCAGTAGCAAACAGCAGCAATAGGGCGAGAACTCTTAGCCTCATCTACCTCCCCTTTCTCGTTTGGGTGATTATAGCAAGATCCTCTGCAGGTGGCAACAAGTAGCAGCTGCACGATTGCAGCTCTGGACTTCTTGATGTATGGATTTGCTGTTAGTATATTGATTACGAACGGGGCGGGGGTTTGAAGATCAGCCACTTGAATTGCTTTGATGAGCTGTGATAAGGTGCTCTTGATGATCCTTCTTAGATTCCGGCTTTCTTTGAACCTCTATCACTCTGGTATTGACCCATCAGGGCAATCACGTGAATCACCTTCAGGAGGATAATCCATGGCAAGGGAAAAAACGTCTTTCCGCACAACGCTTACGCTTGCCAAAGCCGATGTGGGAAGTATCGGCGGGCATATCAAGCCTGGCGAGCGCCTCCTGGACCTTGTCCGCAATTTTCTCAACAGGATGGGGAAGGGGCTACTTTCGGATTTTGATGTTATGCACACAGGTGACGATATCGCCTTGTTGCTGGTGCATAGCCGGGGAAGGAATGACAAGCGTATTCACAAGATGATCTGGGATGCATTCACAGCAGCAGCCGAGGATGCAGCCAAGCAGGGTCTTTATGGAGCTGGTCAGGATCTATTGAAAGATGCATTCAGCGGCAATATCAGAGGGCTTGGACCTGCTGTCTGTGAACTTGAGTTCGATGAGCGTCCCAACGAGCCCTTCCTCGTGTTTGCAGCCGATAAGACTGAACCTGGTGCCTATAATCTTCCACTCTATCTCGCCTTCGCTGATCCAATGTACAATGCCGGCCTTATCCTTAGTCCGGGGATGTTTAAGGGTTTTAGGTTTACGATCATGGATGTTGCCTATACTAAGGGTGACAGGGTGATAGAGCTTGATGCACCTGAAAGGCTTTATGACATTGCAGCTCTTTTGCGTGACAATGAGCGTTTCGTGGTTGAGTCCATCCAGTCACGACAGACTGGGGAGCAATGCGTGGCAGTGAGCACAACGCGGCTTCACAACATTGCAGGTAAGTACACTGGCAAGGATGATCCTGTCATGCTTGTTCGGGTGCAGGGAGCATTCCCTGCAACGGGGGAGGTGCTTCAGCCGTATCGCATAGGGCACTTTGTAGGGGGCTTCATGCGTGGGAGTCATACTGGCCCCTTGATGCCGGTAAAGCGCAACAGTTCCATTTCTTGGTTTGATGGGCCGCCGATTGTTAGTTGTTCGGCTTATTGTGTGCATGGGGGTAAGCTTACTGAGCCTGCCGATGCCTTTGATCATCCGTTCTGGGACTATGTGCGCAACGAGGTGAGCCGCAAGGCGATTGACATAAGGGAGCAGGGTTTCTCAGGGCCAGCGATGTTGCCCTATTCGGAGCTCGAGTATGGTGGGATCGTCGCCAAAATGAAGGAGCTTGACAAGGAGTTCAGGATTCGGAAATAGTCCGGTAGACCTTCAGCAGCAAGCTGGACGCTCGCCATCGTTGCAGTAGCCACAAGTGGGATTGGCTCCGTCTTTTGACTGAAGCACGGCTTGCGCGCAGCCGACTCCCTGGCGCACCTTGATTGCCTCGATGGGGCAATTTAGGGCACACGCACCGCATTCTATGCAAGCGTCTCTGTCTACAATTACCGCTTTTCCATTTCTGACACCGAAAACTCCATGAGGACACCCCTCGATGCACATACGGCAGCCTTTGCATCTCGTGTCATCGAGAATTAGCGTCACAACACCTTGGAGATAGCGGTTTCGCCCTTTCACCGTTTTGTGCTATCCTCCTAAGGCACCATAGTTACTGTAGCGCAGAAAGGACGAGATCCCCAATCCCAAACCGATGACATGGCGAAGGGCTCGTGATGTCAGTAAGGACTTGACAAGCCACAGCCGCACTGGCTCCCTTTGTTCACATATGTACCTCAGATCAAGTTAACTCCGCAGCTTTGAATCGTGGAAGTAATGTATTCTTTGCCTTCGCAACCTTCATGGTGCAAGAGTTGTTACATCCTTCTCGTTGATTTCGTGTTATAGGCTCTTCGCCTATCTGAACCTAATCCGAGATTACCCCAGTCATAAATGTTACTCCTTGCTTTCGCCTACAAACCCAGAGTATAATCTATCCCAGGTTATGAGATTGCGGACGGCGGATGGCTGTCCGTCGCCATCTTCACACATTAGCGGGATCATACGGGATGCGGAAAAACACGATGACGTCTACCCGAAGGGGATCGTGACGTGAGATCACACATCCTACATCCAACCGACAGTATCCGGAAGACTTTGAGATTCCACAAGACTTTGATCAGGGAACTATCTGCCAGGTACCTTACCAATTTCCTCACCAAGAAGTTTGCCAGGCTAATGACACCAATGCAGCAGGCACTACTCTTGCTAGAGGCTGAAGATCTTTTGCCTCGCAAGGTAATAGCACTTGAACTCTTTGCAAGATCGGGACTGTTCACTGTGGCAGAGTACCATCATCTGGTAGAATGGCTCGAAATGTATGAAATTGACCCTCTCTCTGCCCGATGTGGAAAGATCTTCTTCCGGAAGGCTAAGGTATTGACCACCGATTCAATCCAGGCAGTGCGATTGGGCAACCTGCTTAGGGATGACTATAATTTCATTGTCATAGATAACCCAGATATTCCCCTTTATTGCGATTCAAAATACTGTGAGCATTTCGACCTCTTCCCATACCTGGTCGACAGGGTTGCCGATTATGCCGTGTTCATGATGAATGTTGTCCTTAGCATAGAGCCAGTGAAAGCTAAGTATCCCGGCCTGGACATTGCCAGATGGTTAAGGCGGCGGTCACACTTCTACGGAATTGAAGTTGAACAGGTTAGAAGATTCACACCTTCACGCATGGTTGACCTGTACAGAACGCTTTTCGCACAGTACGGGGCGGTGAAATACGCGACCATCATCCTACGACGCCACACAGAGATCGGTTTCTTGATCCTCTGCCTTGACAAGAAAGGGATGCGGTGACTATGGTCGGAACCGCAGGATGGATACCTTTTTCCCATGACTTAAGAATATTGAATCTTTCCATGGTATCTCTTGAACTTCCAGAGATCAGGATAATCCTGCTGAACCACTGGCCGCACGTTGAAATTTAGACTTTTGGCTACCAGACTCGCATCAGTTCGTCTTGACAACGCTAGGTTGCCTGGCTAAAATGTTACCGATTCTTGCAGCAATTCCAGACCGATCTTTGACTTAGAGATGACTCGACAAGACCAGATTGAGTTTGTTGATCCCTACACCAAGGAAAGGCTGAAGCTGGATACTGACGGCAATCCGTATTTCGAAACCGGCAGTGGACGGGTGACTTACCACAGCTACGATGGTGTGATTGACTTTACGAGGCCTGCAGATGCAAGCCTTGCTGAGCAATCGTACTATGATAAGCAGTATTCGCAATTGGAGCCTTTACATATCACGCTAGAGGAGGTCAGGTATCACTGGTTTGATGATACACGCCCTGAGAATAGACTCCTACTAGAGAGTCTGGGGGATGTTTCGGGCAAACGGGTGCTTTTGCTTGGCAACGGGACATCGGTAATGGAACTATATCTGCTTGTTCTGGGTGCAGATGTCATTTTTACTGATTTTTCACTCGCAGCAGTGCGGTTTATGCGTCGAAACTTCCTCGTTTCCCGACTTAGGAGCGAAGGATACGATAGAATTCAGTTCCATGCGGTTGATGCATTGCATTTGCCCTTTCCTGACTCTTCAATAGATGTCGTATATGGTTGCGCTTTTGCCCACCATATTGAACACCTAGACAGGCTTCTTGCCGAAGTGAAAAGATGTCTCAGACCGGGAGGAATATGCAGATTTATGGACGGGGCCTACTCACCTCTCTGGCAGTTTACCAAGGGCACATTTCTAAGGCCTCTTCAGCTTTATGTCCACAAGAAGCGAGGTATATCGCCTGCGGATGTGAGAGCGACAAGAAGAGGGGGTTACAGAAGAGAGGAACTTGCAAAACTTGGCGAGGACGTTGGTATGCGTGACCTGGTCTATATAAGAACCTCCTTCTTTCTTTACATTGCTAGAAGAGGTCTTGGAAAACTGATTGGGTGGGATCGTTCGCTTTTTCGGCGTGCGCGACCAGTGCTTCTATTTGCAAAGTGGCTTGATAGGGTCTTCGCACGATTGAGTATCTTCAGAGAAAACCGTATCACACTCATCTGGGGATTCACCAAGTAGAATGCTTGTCGCATACGGTCTCAGGATATGTGCCTCTTGGTACCGCACCTCTTGCGTGGGTAACACCCCCAAGCGCCACACTAGCCGTGGGTATGGCTATCGGCAGCACCACATTGGTGACCATTAAGTGGAAGAGCCGTGTGTGGTCCTTAACCCATTAGGCTTCTAGCCCGGAAAGGAGCAGATTAGCAATCCTGAACCCGCAACAGCAGCTAATGCTTGCAAGGGCACTGCCCAAAGCACCTCTTTCTTGACCCCCGACAGCCCTTAGGCATGAAGCAAAACCACAACTACCATCGGTATGAGGAGCAGTCTTTGGAGGATTGAGAAGGTGACCGATCGCATCTTGCGGGTTGCCCTTAGATTGTTTGCAAGAAGAGCTTTTATGTCCGATGCTCTGACAGGTCCGAATACAACGGAGAAGCCTCAGCGGCGTCATACCTTATGTGCTGATACACCGGGCGCACCAACCTGAGGCAGGATGAGTTGCCCGTGGGTTATGATGCTATCCATGTGGCAAATCTGTCCACCTCTGAATCGACCGCCTCAACCAGCCCTAGCTCACCTGCGCGAACCTTCATTGGCAGTGATCTGAAAGGCTGGAAGCCTGTCCTACTGATGGGTCACCCTTTCCCGTCCAATTTTCCGCGGAATTCGCTCATTGCCTTGAATTCTGTTGAACTTGGGGATACAATAGGAACTGGTCGCTGGGGCGCTTGGTTTAGGCGATGATGCGAGGCTCGGCTTCAGTGGCACCAGCGCTTTCGTATCAGGCGAAGTGTTTGCCTGGCCGAGCAGCGGTTGTTTTGCGGTCCCCGACCGGAATCGAGAGCTCGGAGGGAGTTGATGGC
>JALGWB010000086.1 GCA_025774405.1 bacterium | reverse complement strand
AAGCCATAGCGGCTGGTGATGTTCGCTACAGGTTGACGGAGCCAGGCGAGGTCAGACGGCTGCTGGGAGAACCTGAGCAGGAAATCAGGCGGAGAGATGGGGATCTCGACATACTTGAGATGCACTACCCCGACATTCGAATCGTCTTTGCAATATAGGCGGTCGATAGAGATAACGTAAACGGGATTCCGAGAATGGAAAGAGGCTGTACGGAAGGTGGAGCCGTCGGGGATTCTCGTCGTAACCTTGTGATACCGGTTTTATCAACTTCGGGACACTCAATCGGATGGAAGGCAAGGATTCCAATTCACCCTATAGCTACTATGGAGGAAATTACTGCAGCCAATAACATGTCTTGAGAGTTCTTGCTTATAACAGAACCATGGCAAGTCACCGCGGAGTTGATATCTACAGTTAGGACAGAGTGGGTGGCAGGAGCTGGGCAGCTCCATACATCGCGGGCTTGGCTGTACTGGCATTTCGGGTTAACCCCAGCACAAGCCCCAGGTGGATAAAGGAGTTGCTGATCCAAGCGACGGAGACGCCGGCGGCATCGGTAGTCAATCCCACCGCCTTCATAGAAGGTGTCAGGGAAGACAGATAGGACGCAGTTCGATTGATTTCGACTCCGCATTTCGGTTAGGCTGGAGTGGAGTCAAAGCTCATGCGCCGATTTCAGGGCGACGAGCGAGGTGAAGGATGAGTCATGCGTTTGTGGAGCTTCATTTTGGTGGGCAGAGTCCATGGCCCCTCTGGGTGATTGAGCAGGCGAGGAGGAGAAATCGATAAGGAGAAGACAACATGAGCGATGAGCCAATCTACACGTCGAAGAGCACAGTCAAAAGTCTCTGGCAGGAGTATCGCATCTATGAGGATCGCGTGGAGTTTGATACGCTCTTTGGCTGCATGACTGTTCCTTTTGAGTACATCGAGACGGTTGAGGTTTCGGAGTCTGAAGTCAGGGGACTGCTGAGAGGAGACTTGCATCTTACCAACTTCAGGCCCGCTCTCAAGATCGACTGGGCCAATTTCCTCGAACACGTTGTACTTGACAAGCACCAGGGGCGTCTTCGCCGGGTGCTCTTCACACCTGATGATCCTCGGCTATTCAAGAGGACTCTCGATGATGCCCTTGCCAGATACCGAGACAAACAGGAGAGTAAGCCGGATTCTTGATACTTAATAGGTGTTCTCGCAGTGACTCGTAACGGCCGGGTTATGTCGCTGACCGTGTCTCCGCCCATTCCCCAGAACATCCTGGCTCGACGTTGACCCATCTGTACATCTGCAGTATCATCGATTTCGGCACAAGCGGAGTTTATTACAGATGGCACCAGAAAAACTGCACCCTCCTTCTTCGAGCCGATATCGGCATGGATTGATCCTCCTTGCGAGTTTCACTTTGCTGCTCAGTCTGGCATGCAGCGGCTGTGCCTCGAGGCACACCGCCTCCTCCACCGGTGAGCAAAGCATCGCCCAGTCCCATCCTGCGCCCGCTAGACCCGAACAACCGCTCTTCGTTTTCGCCACGATCGCTGATTCACATATAATCTCAACGCTCTTCGATGATCACCGCTATCTGAAAGCGCTGAGTATTTCGAGAGAGCTTCTAACAGCCGTAGTCATGGATATAAATGCCTATCGCCCAAAGGTTGATTTCGTAGTGCACCTCGGGGATATCACTGATTTCGGAAGGGCAACTGAGTTTGACAACGCTAAACGCATCCTCGGTAAGTTGAGATGTCCGCTTTTCCCGGTTGTTGGGAATCATGACAATTTTATGAGCGACAATAAGCGTGGATGGAAGAAATTCGCCGGACGGGATTCAACAGCCTATGCGTTTGATTATAAGGGCTTCCATTTCATTGTGATCGACTGTACTCCCAATCCATACACCCCCAGCAAGATCGGCTGTGACGCAGCCCTTAGGGAGTGGGTGAGGCAAAACCTTGCAGCCAACCATGACAAACCAACGATACTTTTCTCGCATTACAATCTCGTAGAAAGATATTGGAATGCCGTGTTCGATACAGTTTCCCATTACCCTGAATATGCTGGTATGGCTGATCTAAGGGCAACTCTTGAAGAAGCTGGCAACGTGATAGCTGTCATCAATGGTCATGTCCATGCAAACCGTGTCGAGATCATAAATGGCATCTATTACATCGACATTGGGGCAACTCTGGTTGGAATTCCGTCGATAAGGTATTTCCATGTCTATCCATCGCGCATTGAGGTCACATATGAGTATATCTCGGATATTGACCTTCGGCAACACGTTGCCAGTCTTTGTCGAGAGTGTTGCTGCTGTTTCGACCGAAACCGGGTTTGCGACTTCATCGATGGGCACCCTGAGGACAAGACATTCGCGATTGCCTTCAGTCGGCGGATGCTGAGGAAACTCGGGGTGCAGGGATTTGAAGAGAACCCTATCCACGAGGATTCTCAGCAGTGATGTGCCTCAGCGGCTGAGCCTGCCGGTCGTCTGCAAGTTTCTGGCTCCGACTCCTCTCATTCTCATTGAGCACCAGAGGGCAAGGACCAGGTGGCTTTGTTCTTCTCATATCTGCCACTTGCCAGCTTCTCATCACCATGATAAACTACATAATCCATGTCCCATTCGCACATAGAGCAAAGGGTAGGCTCCTATTGAATGGATTCGGCATGCAAGAAATCAAAAGGATTTCGCCACCCTCATATCTTTCCGTGCCAAGTTCTATCACATCATCACCGAATCTAACGGGTAGGGGTATCTTGAGGCTTCTTAGAAACAAGTTATTCGTGGTGTTGCCGTAGACGAATCCAACCTTGTCCTGCCAGTCGATCCCCAAAGCTTCCCTGTCGGAGACAGTACTGAATTTCACTGGTGTGGCTGAAGAGAAGAAAGTGGCAAAGGCTTCGATGTCTTCCCTGATCTTCCCCATCAACTCATCTTCCGTTGCAGTGGGATATATGAGATAGATCCGATCCGTCCGGGGGAATATAGAATTCAAAGGTCCTGCAAAGGTCGTCACGCTTTCAGGTAAGTCTTCGACGGAAACTTCGCTTAGCCTCATCGCAATGACAGGCACAAATTGATCGAATGTTGGATATCTCCCCCGGTGAGTCTGGTAGGCAGTCAACAGACTATCGATATAGCCGATGTACCAGAATCCCTTTGCCTCCTGGTTGCGGATTGCTCTATCTGTGTTGAATTTTTCGTTGAGACTGGCGCGAATATGAATCTCACAGGCACGGACTATGTGCTCGTAGAGGGCAATTCTCCAGCTCGGATAGGCTTGTCTTCGCATCATCCCCTTAATGGGTTCGAACAGATGAGCCGATTTGTCAAACCTGTCGTAGTATTGGTCTACCAGGGGATTGACAAAAGAATGGCTCCATTCATGGAGTATTATGCTTTCGAGGTAACCAAGACAGGCGAAGGTAGTGCGCTCACCCCTGAGTCCACAAGGTCCAAGCACGGCGTAAAGATCAAGTCCATCTTGAGTTGCTATCCCTGGGCCGTAGCCTCCCGCGAACAAAGGAGCAAGAATAACCCTGTAGCTCGCTGCTGACTTACCGAAGAAATGCTCAATGGCGTGCACGTAGTTCTTGTCTGCAAGCAACGACTCCACTGCTGCCACATGACTACTGTAGAGAGTGCTGTGGGCCCGGTAGAACTTCATGAAATCTGTCTTACGGGCAAAATCCCTTAAGGCATCAGCTAATTCTCTGAGAGGCTCTTTGCCACGGGCTCTCCTGACCAGATAATCTGAATATGGGCTTTCCTGCACGAGCTCTGGAGGATCGCCATGGTGTAGGATAAACCGAACCGGGGCATCGTGAGTGAATCCGGCTCTGATGAGGGATTCGACACATGCTATTGCCCTGTGGCGCTTGAAATCGCCAAAGTAGTCATCGATATCACTCTTGTACGTGGTCTTGCTCTTTATGTGTCCCCCGCTGGCCCAGGATGTGAAGTGCTGGACTACAGCCAGGAGCTCAATCCTCGGATCAACGGTGACATAAACCCTCTTCTCCGATGGTCCTCCTTCTTCATCCAGGGCACTTCCGGCGAGGATTGGCTTTTCTCTGGCAGGAGAAGCGTCAGGTGCAACTGCCAGTAGTACCACTATTACTGCTAAAGCTACGGTCACAATGGATCTCACAGTGTAGCATTGCATCTCTTCCTCCTTTCCTTCGGGGCAGCTTCGGCAGGGAGGCTTAACCTGGCTCAACTACCGCTCCATCCCCTGGTCTCGCTGTGAACCTTATTGAATAGTGCTCCTGGACTCTCGCCAGAAATGTGCAACCATCCAGGCCAAAGCAGCTGCCATAAAGAGAAACGAATAAGCGACCACCCTCGGGGACATTACAGGGGAAAATGCTGAGTCAACCCATCGACCGGGATCAAACCTGTTGACGAGATCGCATAGCTTTTGAGACCAGCCTGCCAGAATAGGCACTGCAATTACCAGGAGGGCCAGCGTTGTTACCGACACAGCGAGCCAAATCCATCTGCGAATGAACTCCTGCCTGGTCTGGTGTTTGTTCATGAACCTGACAGAATCCATGACCTCGGCCGTAACATCCACCGGAGCAATCTCGAGGTGGAGATCCCGGAGAGCCTCTTCGAGCTTGAGATCTCGAGCGAATCTCTTAGAGCACTCGGGGCAACTCTCGAGATGACGCCTGACAGCCCTTAGGTCTGGGCTATCATCATTTAGAACCCTTAATACGTCGGTGCACTTCATCGGCTTTCTCCAAGCATTTTCTTGAGTTTGTTCTTAGCACGGAACAGTCTCACCTTTACGGTCGTTACAGGGATGTCGAGGACCTGGGCAATCTCGTCATAGGTGAGATCTTGATAGTACCTCAGGATGATAACCTCACGGTATCGGTCGTCAAGGGCGGAAATCATTTCTCTGAGAGCTACACGAAGGGGGAGATCTGGCTGCACCTCATGCGGCGCCTCGGAGCGAGACCGGCGTTCAATGTCGGCTCTCCGGATGATGTTCAGACAGTGGTTTCTACAAATGCGGTATAGCCACTGGCGAAGAGCGGAATCATTCCTGAGATAGGCAACGCCCTCATATGCTGTCACGAAGACATCTTGCGTAGCATCTTTTGCGGCTTCGTCATTCTGGAGATATCCCCACGCCTGCCTGTAGATAAAACCCTGGTAACGTTTCACGATTTCAGCAAAGGCATCATCGTCGCCACCCTTGGCGCGGGCGATGAGCTGCGAATCCGACAAGACCAGTCTCAATTGAATATGGTTAGCAGCTATTTTCACACCTGCCACGACAAGATTGACTAACTGAAAGACTTCCACCATCTGCCACCTTCGAATATCCTTTCATCTTAGGTGACACTTAACGTAGCGGTTTTGTTACAGAATACAATTTTGACATGCGGTCTTCATCTTTCGATTCTCGTGTAACAAAACCGATGCCTAATGGGTCATATAGGTGTGAACAATGCAAGAACAGGTGAAAGGAGAGGACAATGCCTTTCTTTGGTCTCAGGCTTACGCCGCTTCTGTTTATGGTAGTGGTGTTCTCTTTTGCTGCTGTCGTCGTCATAGCGATTATCGCAGCGGGTGTGGTGAAGCGCAAGAAGGAACTCGAGGCATATAAGACTGCCATTGAAAAGGGATTGCCGCTTCGTGATCTGAAACTTGTCCAATCACCTGTTGCCACTCTCAAATCTGGACTCGTATGGCTAGCGATTGGCATAGGCTTGTTCATAGTCATCCTGGCAGAAGGTGGTACCAAGAGTCTTTCGATCAGCGCAATACCTATGCTCATAGGAGTTGCACTCATTTTATCGTATCTGGTCGAGAGGAGAGCAGTCAAGTAGAAGGAACTATGTGGCAGTTGTGCTTCCGGTAGTGCTGGTCATCAGGCAGAGCACCAAGGATTGATCATAGATCATCCTCTCTTAAGGTTGCCCAGCCTGCCAGACCTTTCCAACTCCCGCACCCTGAGTCCTTGCGTGCCTGCCTGTTGCCTCGAAAAGTATCTGAAACAGACGCCATTTTCTGAACTCGGGTAACCAGACTATCCTTTCAGGAATATGGCTATTGGAATGTGGCGGCATAACAGTGCTCCGCGGTTTTGGTAGCAATTATTCGAGCCCTTTCAGCTTGGTGGCACTTCGTCCTTGATCTCTAACCGCCTACGCTCAGGATGTGAGTTACCTATCAGCAGTAGAAGCACTCATGGTAAGGCTCGGCCCAGCCACCTAATCAGGGATATCCAACTCCTTAGATCACCTCAACACAGAGACCATCTTCGCCGTGACCCTGTCCTATGTGGCTTTCTACCGGATCTCAGGCACGATTGACAATCTCGGGGAATTTGTGATAAAATGCGGCGGAGAAGCGAGCAGCGGGCTGCCTTTCTGGGCTGTACACACCGACATCGCAGCAACGCGCCAAATAACCTGGATGGCATTGTTTGGTCCTATATCAATGGCGAGAAAGGCTCGATTAACACAGTCGAAAAATGGATCGGTAACGTTGTTTCGCGATTTCACGCATTGCGGAAGAATCGTGACGATATCATTCAGGAGGTTCATGAGCGGCTCGTGAGGAACCTCTGCAACGCAGCTTTTCGAGGCGATTGCTCTTTCAAGACTTATGTCGAAAGAATTGCTCTTTATGTTTGTGTTGATGAGACAAGACGTATCCATCCCACCGTATCACTCGAAGAGCTAGGAGCAACCCAGGTCAGTGCAGATTGCCCCAGTCCACTTGACTATGTGATTGATGAGGAGATTCGCAAGATTTCTAACGCAGTGCTATTGAAACTCGAACCCGAGGATGTTGAGCTGCTCAAGCTTCGCTTCTTCAAGCGGATGAAGTATCGCGAAATCTCACAGGTACTGGGGATTCCAGAGGGCACTGTAAAATCAAGGCTCTCACGGTGTTGCCAGAGAGCGAAGGAACTTCTCGGCTATCGAGGGAACAATATGACAGATTTTTCGACTAATAGAGGGTACAATAAAGTGCGGTCCCAGGGGGTTGAGTGAGGTGGATCGCCAGGCTCTCTGCCAATGGGTCCAGGATTGTCTCGAAGCTTACATTGCAGGAGAAATCCGGGACGACAGGGTGGAGACCATCGAAAAACACCTGAGGGAGTGTCTCAAATGCAGAGAGCAGGCCGGGCTCCTTCGTTCACTCGCTCAAACAATTACCTCCCACGCAGCGCCTGACAGTGCCTACCATCTTTCAACCGAAACGCTTCTTGCATTGGTTCTATCCCCGGAATTGCTTGAGCCTGACCTAAGATCTCGGGCGCAACTTCATCTACAGCTATGTGAAAACTGCGCCCGTGACTTTCATGATGCCCGAGATGTCGCCCAGACTATCGGCCTCATTCCTCATGAGGAACCACACCAAGCTGAGCGAAGGCGATCAGCAATTGAGCAGATCGAGCATGTGATTAGGCTGGTCTTTGCGCGCAAGTTGCTGCCCGTCTGGGCTGCTGGGGCACTGGCTGCTTTAGTTCTTACGATTGGTATCTATGTGGTGGGGTTGAGAGAGGGTCAGAGAGCCACCTTAGCGCATGGTCAATCAGGATGAGCTGGAGGCAAAGTTTACGAGCTCGCTGCTGGGATCGATACTTCTCAAGCGGGAATCCAACACAATCGAGATTGGCGCAGGCTGATGCAACTTGCTGAAGAGCTCCTCGATCGGAGCAAGCCAGAACAAGCTCTTGCTATAGCCGATTCAGTCTGGAAGATTGCGTCTCATGCTTATGCTCCATCTGAGAGCCTTGTTTGCTTTCCCTGCGCGCGGGACTCGGTTTCCGGACGGGTCTATTTCAGGACGTTTGCTGAGGCCGAATCGCTTAATCTCTGGCTGCTTAAGATCCACTCAAGAGTGCTCGGTGAAGATAATATAGTGGTGCTTCGTGACTGCGATGACCTCAGGCGACTCTACGAACGGAACTGGCGCCATCGCCAGGCCACTCCCTACCGAGAGCGCTCCTATCGGATAGCCAAGAAGCTCTACGGTTCTGAAAGCCCAAAGTTTGCCAGGTATGTTTCAGGGCTTGCCAATCACTATAAACATCTTGGCTATTACAGCAAGGCAGAGTCTCTGCAGGTAGCCGCTCTTGAGCTCAATCGGAAGCTCTACGGCGAGCGCATCCGAGAGTCCTACCAGGCTGCTAAGGCTGTTGCCAATCTGTATGACGAACTCGGCCATCTTTACATGAAGACGGGAAGATATGCCGAAGCGGAGCGCATGTATCGAGAGTCACTGAGAATAAGAGAGCCCGTTTGTGCCGAGGCTCATCCTGAGGACATTGGTGCTGTGCTGAGCTATCTTGGGCGGGTTTGCATGGCACTCAGTGACTACGAAGGAGCGGAAAGCTATTTCCTGGAAGGTCTTAGGCTGCGCAGAAAAGGCTTAGGTGATAATCATCCTGATGTGGCATCAAGCGAAGCCCAGCTTGCATCCGTCTATACCTTGCAGGGAAGGTACGCCGAGGCTGAATCGCTCTACAGGCATGTGCTTGAGGTGAGGCAGGCTACGATTGGGAAGGAGACACCAGGAGGAGCTCATCCAGGTATTGCGATGGCATTTCACAACCTCGCCTGGCTTTCAACGGTGCGGGGTGACTACGCCAGCGCGAAACCCCTTTACGAGAAGACACTTGAAGTCTGGAACAAGGCTTTCGGTTTTGAGCATCCTCGAAGCATTTCAACGCTGTGTGATCTAGCCTATAACAATCTCAAGCTTGGCGAGCTTGCATCAGCCGAGTCAATATACGTTCATGCTCTTGATCTTGGCCAGAATACACTCGGGGCCGAGCATCCCGAAGTTGCAGATGTTCTTGAGCAGCTCGCTATGGTCTACAGGGTCGAGGGTAGATATGGTGATGCTCTGGCAGCTGCTGTGCGTGCCGCAACGGTCCGGCACAAGAACTTCACTGATAATGCGCTTGCACTGCCCGAGCAAGAAGCCCTCACATTCAGTCATGAGCTGGCCCGGTCGGTCTCATGCCTTATCTCATGTGTTAAGGATGCAGGTGCGCCGCCTGATTTTCTGCTGATGCTTTCCAACATTATTATCAGAACGAAGGGATGTGTGTCGGATGAGATTTTCGAACGACAGATGACTCTCTTTGATCTAAGTGATACGACGGTGGCACGTCTCAGCCGCAGGTTGCGAGATGCCAAGTTTGATCTCGCCAACCTCTGGAGCTCGCTGCGCAGTGATGATCTTAATAAGTATCGTGCCACAGTTGACTCGCTGCAGAGACTGATCGATAGGCTTGACGGTGAGCTTGCCCACCGGAGCTCATCGTATCGAAATCGCATGCACAGAAAGGATCTTACCTGTGGTGAACTGGGCAATCTCTTGCCTGAAGACGCAGCACTCATTGAGTATCTTAAATGGGACTATGTTCAGCCAGCGAGTGAGACCTCTCTTCCCCAGTATCTCGCACTTGTCATAAGGCATAGTGGTGATCCAGAGATCGTATTTCTGGGAAGTGCACAGCCTGTTGATAGTGCTATTGCCAACTACCGTCAGCACATGTACACAATCGCTGGCAGTGGGGGCAATCCGCAACCTAACGATGCCATCACCTATTGTAGTATCGCCAGGGGTATCTATGAGAAAATCTGGAAGCCGCTTGAGAGCCGCATCGAGGGGTGCGACTTGATCATAATTGCACCCGATGGTGATCTCAACACGTTATCTTTTGCTGGATTGATCGATGATAGCGGACGCTACCTCGTCGAATCATTTCCAATCCACTACTTCTCAGCTGGTCGTGACCTTGCACGATTCACCGAGCCAGCCCCACCTGGCAGAGGTTTGCTTGTATTGGCGGATCCTGATCTGAGCACGATAGCCGGCAGCGGGCAGGAAATTGAGGAGCCACTTGAGCTTGCATATAATTTGACAAGAGGGGCTCATGCCACTGGCACGACTCATGTGCGGGAGCACCTTGCCAAGATTGATCTTTCGCCTTTGATAGGAGCACGTGAAGAAGCAAGAGCCGTCGAGAGTCTCTGGCGTGAATTGTCAACCGAGCCTATCAGGGTCTATCTCGGTTGGAAAGCAAGTGAAGAAGTGTTCAAGCGAGAGGCGACAGGGAAGCGAATCATCCATATTGCGACACATGGCTTCTTCGTGGACCAAAAGTCGTCAGGGTGTTCAGATACGTTGATGAGTCGACAACTACATCATGGCATAAATCCACTTCTTAGATCGGGATTGCTGCTCGCTCCAGATCGAAGTACCGGCGATGGGGGGAGATCGACTGGGGAAGACGGCATTCTTACGGCTTATGAAGTCTCGTCGATGAATCTTAGAGGAACTGACGTCGTTCTGCTTTCTGGATGCGAGACCGGTCTGGGCGGGATTGTGGCTGGGGAGGGTGTCTATGGTCTGAGACGTGCGTTCGAGCTTGCTGGTGTCCGCAGGATCGTGAGCGCTCTGTGGCCGATTTCAGACATTGCAACAGCAGAGATCATGCTAGCCTTTTACCGTGAGGCAGACGAGGATCTACCTGCACGGCTGAGAAGGATCGAGATTGAGATAATTCGAAAGCTTCGTGACTCGGGGAAATCAGATCACCCCTATCTCTGGGCAGGCTTGATTCTCTC
>JALGWB010000085.1 GCA_025774405.1 bacterium | reverse complement strand
TCCTCAGGAGATTTCTTGCTCTGGTAGATCCACGCCGTACTGACACTCGAGCGGTCTGACAACTTGTAGATACCGTGCAGTCCGACAAGTGATTGTTGTGCAAGCGCCAGAAACGGTACGTATTCGTAGTCAACTGTGATCCTGGCATTTGGATCGAGGGCTTCATCCGTAAGGAAGCGTATCTGACCGGTCTCGTAGTAGATCTCATAATCAACATTTCGCGTCAGCCTTCTCCCGTTGAGTGTAACAACCTCACTGTTTTCCAGGATATTCATGTGCTTCATTTTGAATGTCGTCTGAGGGGTGGTGAAGCGAACTACTATGTAGAATTTGGAGAATTCATCCTTACGTTTAAGGTCCACTGGATGCCTGTCATAGATGTCAGGATTCCTATTCTCAGCCAGAAGGGTCTCAGGTCTTTCGCCCATGAAGGCTACGTCTGGATCGAAAGGTCGCAGGTCAGGGAAAAGCAGCAATCCCGCTTCTCCGTTTATCCTGCCTCCGTCCGCATAGCCGTCGGTCTTCCAGTTATTTTGCGGTCCAGCGCGGACACCATTTTCATCAACAAGATCAATACCCAATATCTTTGAATACTCATATTCCCTCTGGATCTCCTCATCAACTGGTGAAGCCTTTCGATAGATCTTAACCTCGACCTTGTCCTCTACAATATAGTTGACACCAAGCGAGTAAACGTTCTTGCGCTCGTACTTTAACGCTGGACCCCACACTTCCCAGCGATTTGTCATGATCTCATCGTTGGGCCTGATCATCTTGAGCATGAGGCTGTCACCTACAACCCCACCCACAGTATCAGCCTCAACTGCGTTCCCATAGATGTAGCGGACGGCCAGTGTATGGGTTGGCTGGAGTGTCCTCCGCAGTGAAATCTCCCCAGTGCTGGGATCGAAGGCATAGTCCTTGTTAGGTTCAAGGACATCGAAATTGCCTTCAAAGGCTTCAGGGATGCTATCCCACCGGGCTGGGTCAGGATATAGATTGCGATCAGGATTCATGAATGCATAAGCATGGACAGCTGCATCATTGTTGGTGCCCATACCATCATCAAGGTATACTTCCACTGCAGAGAACTGCTTACCTGGATCAAGCTCATACGGATCGAGCATGAAGAAGTACTTATTCCTGACGAAATCGATATCATCGAGCACAACTGAATCTCTAACATTGGGACGAAATGTTGCTCCTGCTGTTCTGCCTTCCTGCTTGCTTGCGATTGCAGTGATGTCGAGAGGTCCGAGCTTGGCGAGCATCTTTGCACCGAAGAGTCCTTGCTGCTTGCCGCTATAGCTGACAAACTGAGATCCTGGTATACTGAGATTGGTGTTACCCATCTCAATGCGTTGCACGATCTCGTCGTCGTCACCCTCATAACGGAGTTTGATGCGATTCTCGAGCGGCGTCTCAATATCACTGTCGTGATGGACTGTGACGTGAATCTTCTCCCCAACTGTACCTTCGAGGTTTATCTTGAGATGTTGTTTCATATCCAGCGTTGGAAACCTTGACCTTCTACCGTATTCTGTCAAAGGTTCATTCACCCGGTAACGTGTCTGACCTCCAAAAGTTATTTGCTCGCTCCCCGAAACCCGAAGATTGGCACCCTGACCTATCACCCTTCCTATGGAGGATGGAAACTTCACAGGTATATCGATCTGGCTAAAATCACTCAGACTCCTGCTCTTTGCCTCAAATACCCTCTTTGCCCCGGCCTCGTACCACCTCTGTCTGAGTGCCTGCCTGAAAGGAATCTCAAGCGGTGACTTGGCAAGAAACTCGGGGGTGACGGGCCTTAGATAGGCCACACGCCCCATTGACACCATCCTGAGTCTCCCAGCCCGTTCGATTGCTTCCCTTGTCTCAAAGCTTGTCTGTGCATTGCCGGGTTGAACTACCGGCAGAAGCCACACCAACATGACATAGCAAACCACTATGAATTGACTATTTCTCACAGACAGACTCCGGGATACAACTTTCCGGTGACGACTCTGGCAATTTCCATGCCAAGTCTCTCTCCATATCTGTTAGGTCTTCATCCCCTTGAATATAAGATAACTATGCACTTGCTCTCTCAGAAAGCTTATAGTAAGTTGGCATCGGACAAGGGAATATATGACCACTTTGGGATACGCCGGTTTACTGATGAAGACACTCCATAAATACGTACTGAAGGAGCAAATCTCACCATTCCTCTTCGGCATGTTCGTCATTATCTTCATTTTGATCCTTGATTTCCTCTACAAGAACCTGGAAACCTTGATTGGCAAAGGTGTACCGGTTGCCACATCGGCAGAACTGCTTCTTCTCAGCCTCGGCTGGATGATCGTGATGGCAGTCCCGATGGCTGTACTAATAGCAACGCTTATCTCATTCATGCGACTGGGATCAGACAATGAGATTGTGGCCATGCGAACCGCCGGTTTGAGTCTTGCCCAGATTGCCAAACCAGTAATCATAGGATCCTTCGTGCTTTCGTTTGCAATGATCCCTGTCCATAACTATGTCGTTCCAGAAACAAACCACAGGTTAGCAAATCTGCTTGTGGCTATACATAAGAAAAAGCCAGCCCTGCAACTCCGTGACGGTATTTTCATGAACGATATTAAGGGCTACAGCATCCTTGTTCAGAAGGCAAAGGGGAGAGAGATAGAAGGTGTAACCATTTCCAAGCTCGTAGAGGGCCGACCAGCCCAGACGATAAGAGCTGACCACGGCGAGATCTACTTTGCTGAGGACGGGACGACTTTGGTCATAAAGCTCTATGATGGCGAGATCCATGATGTCGATGAAAGAGATCCAAGACGCTATCTGAGGCTCAAGTTCACCGAACACACTTTGAACATTCCGAATGCCGGAAGCAAACTCGTGAAAGTTGATAGAGAATATCGTGGTGATAGGGAGATGGGAATAGGAGCCCTGAGACGAGAGACTGAGGAATATAGAGCTAAGCTCAAACAGGTGCAAGAGGAGACCAGAAGAACCGTTGTTGAGTCGGCCGCCAAAGCAGTGGCCGCAAGGCGAGCGATCATAGACTCTGCGGCCACCTCGCCGAGCTTAGGCCTTACCTTCGAACAGGCGACCGACCGCCTAAGAACCTTGAGGGACCAGGCAGTTGCCTTCAGACGTAAAATCAGAGCGCTGTCAGTAGAGGCTCATAAGAAGATTGCAATATCATTCGCATGTGTGGTTTTCGTACTTCTGGGCGTCCCGATCGCAGTGAGAGCAAAGGAAGGCAGCGCAGGCAGCGGCATGGTGATCAGCATTGGATTCTTTGCGATCTACTATGCCTTCCTAACAGCAGGGGAGAAACTTGCAGATCGAGGATACATTCTTCCATCCCTGTCGATGTGGGCTGCAAACATTGTGCTCGGCGGTATCGGGCTCTACCTTTTCATACGCACCAACAGGGAATTGCCACTCATGCCTCGTATCCTAACCAGGTGGTTGAGGAGCATTTTCAGATGAGGATACTCGACCGATATATTATGAAGCAGATGATAAGAACCATGCTGATAGGCAGCCTTGCGTTTCTTGTTGTGTTCATAAGCCTTGACATGGTGGAGAACATCGACGATTTCGTCGATAGCAACGCAAGTATCACCACTGTCTTGAAGTACTATTCCTTCCAGGTACCTTACATCTTCAACTTGACCCTCCCCATAGCCACTTTGATAGCCTGCCTTTTTACAGTTGGTCAGATGGCAAGGTACACTGAGCTTATTGCTATGCGTGCTTCAGGAATTAGATTCCTGAGAATCATAGTGCCTTTGATGGTCGTCGGGATGCTCACCAGCCTCACATCACTGGCGATTGGCGAATTGATTGAGCCTGAAAGCAATGCCATTGTTAGAGCAATAAAGGCCAACGAGATCAAGAAACCTAAGAAAACAGTTCCAAGGGGCAAAAAGACCAATGTCAGCTATCGAGGTAGATCTGGTGTTTTCTATTTCACGCCGTCCTTCGATACTCGCCGCAATATCATGACTAACGTGGTCATCGAAAAGACATCGGGTGACAGATTGATATACCGTATCAACGCAAAGCGAGCGGTCTGGAGAGATTCAGTCTGGGTTTTTGTTGATGCGTGGGTCAGGTGGTTCGATGAGAATGGTGATGTCGATCGTGAGGCCTATATTCCCGAAGGAACTATCAGTGGCTTATGTGACAAGCCAGGCGACATTGTCCGAGAGCAAAGGAAGCCGGAGGAGATGGGATACGTTCAGCTACATCAGCTTATCAAACGCGTCGAGGAAAGCGGTGGGGATCCAACAAGATATCGAGTAGGTCTAAACATGAAACTGGCTTTTCCTTTCACCAATCTTGTTGTCATCCTGATAGGGTCACCACTCTCAGCACGTATTCGGAGAGGGGGAATTGCTCTCGGTGTCGGTCGCGGGCTATCAATCACTTTCATCTACTATGGATTCATAAGGGTCGGACAGACCCTCGGCGACCATGGCATCTTGCCGCCTTTTGTCGCCGCCTGGCTCGGTAACTTGGTGTTCGCTGCCTGTGGAATAATTCTTATATTGCACGCTGAGAAGTACTAGGTCCCGGTCCTCCAGGAGGCCAGATATTCACGCTGCTTATCCGTCAACTTGTCAATCTTGACGCCAAGAGCTTCGAGTTTCAAACGAGCAACATCGGTATCTATCTCCTCAGGCACAGTATAGACTCCAGGCTCCAGGTCCTGTGATGACTTGACCAGATACTCGATACATAGAGCCTGATTTGCGAAGCTCATGTCCATCACGCTTGCTGGGTGTCCTTCGGCAGCCGCCAGATTTATCAGCCTACCCTCTCCCAGCACCCGAATCCGCTTACCATCCTTCAGCACATACTCCTCCACATTGTCTCTAACAACCTGCTTGGATTGCTTCATCTTTTCGAGGTCTTCGAGGTCTATTTCGACATTGAAATGACCTGAGTTGGCTACAATTGCTCCATCTTTCATGGCAACAAGATGCTCTTTGCGAATAACCGAAGTGTTACCGGTCACCGTGACGAAGATATCCCCGACAGACGCAGCCTCATCCATCGGCATAACTGTAAATCCCTCCATGACAGCCTCAAGCGCCTTTAAAGGATCTATCTCGGTGATGATAACGTTGGCACCCATTCCCCTTGCTCTTGCAGCAAGCCCTCTTCCACACCAACCATAGCCAGCTATGACCACCTTTGAACCAGCCAGAAGTGTATTTGTGGCACGCAGTATGCCATCGATTGTGCTCTGACCCGTTCCGTATCTATTGTCAAACAGATGCTTCGTCATTGCATCATTAACAGCAATGATAGGATACCTGAGAGCACCCTCCCTTGCCATACTCCTGAGCCTGATGACTCCTGTGGTTGTCTCCTCAGTTCCACCAATTACACCAGCCGCCACATCCTGCATCTCTGAATGAATCGTAAAGACCAGATCAGCTCCATCATCCATGGTTATCTTCGGAGAAAAGGACAAAGCTGCTCTGATGTGCTCATAGTACCCAGCCGAATCAATGCCACGTATCGCAAATACACCTATACCATCGTCAACGACGAGTGATGCCGCAACGTCGTCCTGTGTACTCAACGGATTGGAAGCACACAGCCTGACCTCAGCTCCACCAGCCTTGAGGGTCTTCATAAGATTGGCAGTCTCGGTTGTTACATGCAGGCAGGCAGCGATCCTGATACCAGCAAGTGGTCTTTCCTTCGCAAACCTCCTGGCAATCATACCAAGTACAGGCATATTGCTTTCAGCCCATCTGATGCGGAGCAAACCTTTTGACGCCAGTGCTCTATCCCTTATGTCATAGTCCATCAGAGTCCCCCTAGATTGACTTCTTCAGATCCTCTACTCGATCGGTTATTTCCCAGCTGAAACCGTCCTCTTCCCTGCCAAAGTGCCCATAGGTTGCAGTTCTTCTAAAGACTGGACGTCGCAATCTGAGATGCTCAATAATCGCTCTAGGTCGCAGATCGAAATTCCTAGTCACAATTTTTGCCAACTGCTCATCGGGAATCACACCTGTTCCATGGGTATCAACCATAACCGAGATTGGTCTATCGACCCCAATGGCATAGGCTATCTGGATTTCACATTCTTCAGCAAGCGCAGCGGCGACCACGTTTTTGGCAACATATCGCGCCATGTACGATCCTGATCTATCAACCTTGGTAGGATCCTTTCCCGACATGCATCCACCACCATGGCTGCCAACCCCACCATACGTATCAACTATGATCTTCCGACCTGTCAGGCCACAGTCACCCTGGGGACCACCTATAACAAATTTCCCGGTGGCATTTACATAGTACTTTATGTCGTCAGCGATCAATTCGGCAGGGATCACATGTCTTATGACCTTCTCAATTACATCCTCCTCAATCTGCTTCTGACTGATGTCTGGCTCATGCTGGGCAGCAACGACAACAGCCTTGACACCGGTCGGCTTACCATCCTCATATTCGACAGTCACTTGCGACTTACCATCAGGTCTGAGATAATCGATCTCGCCATTCTTCCTGACCTCAGCTAGCCTGCGGGCTATCCTGTGGGCTAGCATAATCGGCAGCGGCATGAGTTCCGGTGTCTCCCTTCTCGCATAGCCAAACATCATACCCTGATCACCGGCACCTTCCTTGTCAACACCGATAGCAATGTCGGGAGATTGTTCATCGATCGATGTCAGCACTGCGCAGGTCTTGTAGTCAAAACCATACGAAGCATCAACATAACCAATCTCCTTGATAACCCGGCGGACGATCGAAGGTATGTCCACATAGCAGCTTGTGGTTATCTCACCGGCAACAAATGCAAGCCCCGTGGTGACCAGAGTTTCACAAGCCACTCTACCATCTGGATCCTGAGCCATAATCTCATCCAGGACGGCATCTGAGATCTGATCGGCAATCTTGTCAGGGTGACCCTCGGTAACCGATTCTGAAGTGAACAGATGTTTTTGTTTGGTCATTCTTAGCCTCCCTACCTAACTGAAGTCAATCTCTGAAGAGTCACCAACATTCAATCTCTTGAACATGCCTCTGACGACAGCGTTATCGCCAATCAGGGATGACTCCAGAAGCGCGTCTTCAACAATGGCGTTTTCGCCTATGATGGAGTTCCTGACAATCGATTTTCTCACAACAGATCCGCCCGCGATCGAAACATGTGGTCCCACTATTGACGAGAAAACCTCTGCATCCTCAGCAATATGGACTGGATCGATGATGATATTGCCAGCAACCTCGGTTTTCGGCGAGTATATCTCAAGAAGTACTCGGTTAGTCTCAAGCAGGGTTTCTGGTTTGCCACAGTCGTACCAGCCCTCGACTTCAAAAGCTCTTATCTCAGCTCCTCTGTTGATCATCCGATTCAGTGCATCTGTCAACTGGAACTCCCCTTTTGTCCTTTCGCCTGAGGTGATGAGCTCTTGAAGTGCATCGAAAAGACTTGAAGAATCCCTTATCACATACACGCCCGCAACCGCAAGATTGGATTTTGGGCTATCGGGCTTCTCGACCAGGCTAACTATTCGATCATTCTCAATCTCCACTATACCAAAGCGCCTGGGATCCTCGACTCTTTTCACTCCAATAACATTGCCACCGGTTGATAGCATGCCCTTTAGATCTCCCCTGAAGATAGTGTCACCTAACATGATGAAGATCGGATGGTCACCAACATGCTCCCTGCTCAGAAAAACAGCATGCCCCAGACCCAGCCTTTCTGTCTGCTCGGCGAAGCTGACCTTCAGATCGTAATTCGACCTGACATAATCGACTATCTCGCTCCCTCTGTATCCCACTATGAGCACTACCTCCCCAATGCCGAGCTGGACTATATCATCGAGTATGTGACCCAGAATGGGTTTACCTGCTACCCTGAGCAGTGGCTTCGGTGTTGTATGTGTGTGAGGACGCAGCCGCGTCCCTTCCCCGGCGACAGGAATTATTGCTTTCACCAAATCTCCTTATCGAGTCATACCCTCTTCCAG
>JALGWB010000084.1 GCA_025774405.1 bacterium | reverse complement strand
GGCATCCCATCGATAAACGCAGCTCACCAAATCCAGGCACTCACAATTCATGATGGCCATCTCTATGTCAACGTTGGAGACGGCATGATTGATCCCGACGTTGCCCAGGATGACAAGGATCTCAGGGGAAAGGTTCTACGCATCAACTTTGACGGTACGATTCCATCTGACAATCCGGATCCATCAAGTCCTGTCTATGCGAAGGGTTTGAGAAATCCATTTGGCGCAGCCTGGCGAAGGTCAGACAACAACCTTTACATCTCAGACAATGGACCTGCCGTGGACGATCGCATCGCAAAGATTCTGCCCGGGGAGAACTATGGCTGGCCCGCCTCCATGCGGAAGAACTCGATATTCGTCTGGTGGTTCACCGAGGCTCCAACTGCAATAGATTTCGCTGACAATCAATTTGGCGAAGCCCACAGGGATCATCTCTTCATTGGGCTCTTCGGCGGCACCTATGTCGAGGGTACGACTGACAAGGGGAAGAAACTTGTCGAGATGGCAATCAACGACCATGATAATGTTGTTTACCTTGAGGATCTTGTAGTATATGCTGGCGATGGTCCAGCAAGTGTCTGTGGAGTTGCTTTCGGGGCAGAAGGTCTTTACTTCACTGATCTTCACGGTGATGTTGGCTTCAAGAAGGGTGAGAAGAAGGGAGGCAACATCTGGAGGATTACCGGGACATGATCGAGATCTGCGGAGTGAACAAGACCAGGAGGACACAAATGGCTAAAGTGGCTGATACTGAAGAAAACATGAAGAAGTGTATCTGTGGTGGTTGCCCTTCGTACAACGATTGCATGAAAGAGAAGATGCAGGGACTCTTCTGTGCACGCGGCAAGACTGACTGCGAAACTGTGCGCAACGGCTGCATATGCGGCTCCTGCCCCATCGCATCGGAGAATCGGCTCGAGAAGATGTACTATTGTCAGATAGGTGCGGAGGCATAGAAGCGTCATTGTCAATTCTCAGGTCTATCTTATGATGATCTAGGAGGATACGCATGGATTCTATCGTGGTGAAGGTGATTCTTGCAATCTTCTTCATTGGTGCGGGCATCGCCGCTGTCCTCTTCATGTTTGCTCTCATGGGAAAAGCCGAACGCAGGATGAGCGCCACCTTCCTGAGGAGGGCACACAAAACTGCGGGCGGTATCTTCACAATCCTTCTTATCCTCATCTCCTATTTCTGTATAAAAAGGGTTGGTATTATTGGTGATGATCTCGCAACACGTTCGGTCTTCCACGGCGTCCTGGCATTAGCCCTCATCGGGGTTCTCGCAGTGAAAATCGCTATTGTCCAGTTCTACAAGGAACTCATGAGATTTGTGCCTGCTCTTGGCATTATGGTCTTCGTGCTTGCCTTTGTTGTGTTTTCCACGTCGGCAGGCTACTACCTTGTCCGTCAGTGTGCCAACCCTGCTCGTCAAGAAAGTGCCGCACTGGAGACGCCGAGCCAACGGACTGGTGGTCAAGAAGCTGGCAAGGCGCTTTTTGCCAATAAGTGTTCCTTCTGCCACTACGCAGATAGACGTGAGACGAAGATCGGACCGGGCTTAAAGGAATTACTAAGGCGGGAAACGTTGCCTTATAGCAAGCGCCCGGCAACGGCTGCCAATGTTGAGTCGCAAATAAGAAATCCGGTTGATACAATGCCAGGTTTCGGGTCCCTTACAGATGAGGAGATTGCAGATCTGCTTGAATTTCTTAAGGGACTCTAGTGATGCAGTTGGGACCCTCAATGAGGCGATGTATTCTTCGAAAAGATGTTTGAATCTTTCTCGTAAGGGAGGTGAGACAAAATGAAGAGGACAGCGTTCATCATTGCTGTTGTTCTTATTGCAATCGTTTCGATGCTGGCATATGCGCAGCAAGAGAAGAAGATGGAGGCAAAGGTTGATCCAGCCAAGGAAGTCGCGAATGCAGTTGAGCGCGGCAAGGCACTCTTCAATGACCCAGAGCTGGGCACAAGCGGTATGACATGTAGCAGTTGTCACACAGCGGGTGGTACAAAGCCTGGTAAGATGGGTGAAATGACGATCAAGCCATTTGATTCGCTCAACGAGAAGTACCCTGCGTACTTCATGATGGCCAAACGAGTCATGACGCTTTCGCAGGTCATCAACTGGTGTATCATGAATCCCCTGAAGGGCAAGCCCCTGTCGTGGGATGACCAGCGGCTGGCAGATCTTACTGCATATTGTGCATCTGTAGAGCCAGTTGTAGAGCCAGTGCCAGAGAAAAAGGAATAAAGTATTGAGAGCCCGGGGTGGGCTGGGCATGGGCCTTGCCTGTTCCCGGCGCAAGAGCGTGCCTCACCATGGACGAGCGAACTCTAAAGAAGCACCTGGAGCGGAAAAGGAAACTACTCCAGAGGCTGAAGCCCTTCATCAAGCCGGGTTCAATTGTTGAATTCGGTTGCGGCAGTGGCTTCGTCCTTGAGTTTCTTTCCCGGGAGTTCCCACACAGTCGCATCATCGGTATCGATAATGACCTCGAGAGAGTTGCCAGTGTGGCAGAGAAAAATCTTCCCAACGTCATTCCAATATGCGCTGCCATTGAAGAGAATATTTTCCCTGCGGCAGTGTTCGATACAGCAGTTTTCGTCTGCTGCTTGCACGAGATTTTCTCTCAAGCCGGCGGTGAAGGAGTCATGAAGGCTCTACGCATTGCTTGCGATGTACTCAAGCCAGGCGGGGCTGTCATTATTCAGGATTATCTTAAGCCTGAGTCGATTTCTGTTGAAGTGAGATTTGCCGATGAGTTGCTTCTGGAGAGGTTTATAAGATTTGCGGGAGAATTCAAACCGCGAAGGGTGGACTACGAGCTTCACGGCGACATTGTCAGAGTTGACGCTGCCGATGCATTCGAGTTCGTGTCGAAGTACCATGCTGAAGATGAAGAGCACTGGCAGGAAGAGATGCATGAAACACACTTTTTCTTTACAAAGAGCGAATTCGAAGTCGCACTCGGTGAAGTCGGTTTCGATGTTACCTCCATTGAGGAACCTCCGGGCAGCGGGATACTAACTGAAAGCCACAAAGGCTTTAGCATCAAGCCATCGCTTAAGGTAGGATGGATCCAGGTTGTCGGCAGAAAAGGACTGAGCAAGGTGAATGAAGAAAGCCGCCCTTAGATCTGCACCATAATCCTCGTTAATCCTCACTCAGCAGGTCAGGTTTGTTGTTGAATGCCCGGTGCCACTGATGTAAGGTAGCGGGAAAGCCCATGGCGCCTGGAACGCACTCGATGATCGAATCGTATCATGCACGGATCCCTGTGCCATCCGAGACGGGCTCTCGTGTCGCCATACTGGGCGGTGGCATTGCCGGACTTTCTGCGGGCTACTTCTTGAGACTGCACTCTGTGCCCTTCACTATCTATGAAGCCAAGCCGTATGTTGGGGGAAACTGCATCACTTTTAGCTGCGGTGAGTTCCGTTTCGACTCTGGTCCGCACCGTCTCCATACCGAAGATGAGGGTGTCACATCCCTGGTAAAGTCCCTTCTTGGTAGCAGCCTACACGAAGTTCACTCACCCAATCAGGTTTACTATAAAGGCAGATTTGTCGACTTCCCCTTCTCCCTGTTTAGCTTTGCCAGGGACCTTGGTCTTGCTGAGTTCGCACGCGCGGCTTATGCATATCTTCGATCCCGCTCATCGGGTGGCAAGAGCAATGATCTCCGGAGCTTTGCCCTTTCCACCTATGGCAAGTCAATTGCAGAGCGCTTCTTGCTCAATTATTCCTCCAAGCTGTGGGGAGTCTCGCCCGAGCTACTCTCTGCTACTTTAGCATCAACAAGGCTTAAGGGGCTCGGGGTAAGATCTGTGCTTACGGAGGCTGGACGACGCAGCGGGAAAGACCACCGTGAGGGCAAGTTCTACTATCCCTCAGGCGGGATTGGCAAAATAGTCGATGTCCTCGCCGCACATTGTGGAAGAAGTAACATCGTCTTGGAGTCAAGAATAACTGAGATGCATCACAACGGTAGCCGTATTACGTCGATCGTCGCGAATGGGAAGGGGATTCCGGTTGATGGTGTGATTAGTACCCTGCCGCTCCCACACTTTATCAGGATGCCATGCCCTCCAGCGCCTGCGGAAATCCTGGAATCTGCACGTCATCTTGTCTTCAGGCATGTTTTGCTTGTTGGGCTTCTGCTCAAACGACCTGCCGTTACCTCCAATGCGACCATCTATTTCCCCTCTCGAGAGTTTATCTTCACCCGAATCTATGAACCTCGCAATAGATGCCCTACAATGGCACCCGCTGGTCATACGTCTCTTGTTGCGGAGATTCCATTCGGTGGTCGGGCACACTCTTCATTGATTAAGGTGATCAAGACAGACGGTGTCTTTGCGCCATGCGATCAGAGGAGAGTGACTGAGCGAGTGATATCGGATCTCGTGAAGGTCGGGCTTTTGCAGTGTGAGGACATAGCAGATATGGTGGTCGTCAAAATGGAGGATGCCTATCCTGTCATACTTACCGATACTCACGCAAGACGGGCACTGATCCATAGATATCTTGATAGGTTCGAAAACCTAAAACTCATTGGGCGAGGCGGAACATTCAGGTACACATCTATCCATCATGTCCTAAGAGATAGCAGAGATGCTATCAACGCACTCCTTGGAACTGAAACGATCGGGCGCGTTGCTGAAGAGTAGGCCTCAGTCTCCTGACTGAGGAGTTGGTTGGCTGCGCTCTCCAGCCTGCGGATTCTCAACCCGCCACACGCTGTAGCGGCTATTGCGAAACTCTTGCCTGAAGCGGTCTGATTCAGAAATCGCGCTGACAAGCGGCAACTCATTCTCGAGTAAGACAAACCTTACGTTGAGATCACTAATCAGTCTGAGGAACTCATCCGTCAAGGATTTGAGTTTGGTCATCCTTGCAAGATCCTCACGGCTGAGAATCCCGAACTCCCTGAAGTTGAGTGGATATGCATCCGGAACAAATGCAGGAATCATCCTTCCGATCCTCTCAGATGCGAAGATTCTGCCCTGTGGACTGGACTTTGCGGCGAGATAAGTTAACACCTCTCGCGCTTCTTCCGAAGCACGGTTCCGCCCGAAAGTTGCTTTGGGGGATTCAATGTAGTTTTTCGGTTGACCTCTTGCGAGTCCGAGGGTGATTGCTGCGATGATCACTCCAAGCAAAATCGGACGCGGCTTTAGCCTTGAAAGAGCAAAAGCTACTGCCAGGCCCCATGGCAGCAGGAGAACCATGCGGAAGACAAGCCTTGGGTTTATGAGCCAGGCCAGGACAGAGAGCCCCGGTGGCGTGAATGCGAGGATGAAAAAGAGAGCTGTGGTCGCTACAAGGAATCTGGCAGCGATGTCCCTTCTGAAATCCCTGGCTGCGATAAGTGTGAGCAGAACCCCGGCAATGGCGAGCGGAAAGCGGGTGACAAAAAGCGGATTGAGGATTCGCACAGACTCAGCCAGGCTCACAATCGGGTGGAATGTCTCAATGGGTGTCCCAAAGGGCTTTCCAGGCCAGTAGACGTGCGAAAGGATTGAAGGAATTGGGATGACCTCATGAGGTGGTGAGGTGATGAAAGCCGATAGCGCCTGTCTTGCAAGGATGAGAGCGATGCCATAGCCAACAAATGGCAGAAGGATCAACGCGAATGTTTTGGTATGCTGCCACCCGCGTCTCGTCCATTCGACAAGTGCGAGCGGTGCGACCAGGAGACCTGTCCACAAGGGGCCCATCCCGTGGACGAGCGTCGATACCGCAAGCAGGGCCAGGTAAAGCGCGGAAAGTCGTTCCCGCCGGCGATCCTGCCGAATAAGCGTTATCGCAATGGCTGCCGCAACTGGGACAGTGACAAAACATGAGAGAGCCTTATCCTGCGAGATTCGACAGAATACGAACCAGCCTGCACTCTTGTAGGGAAATGCACTTGAAAGGTAGAAGATCATCTGAAGCAGACAGCCTGCCACTGCGATTGACGTGGATTGGAAAAGAGCTTTTGCCAGAGTGTAGGCAGCAAGCGCCGCGAATGGGACGAGCATGAGCGGCAAGTAGACCTGATGAGTATCCACAGGATGCAGGCCTGATGATTTTGAAAGGATTGCCTCAAGTACCCACCATGCTCCACCTGTCCAGATGCGAATAGGAGCGGGTGCTCCCTCATTGAAGATAGCATCTTCTGATGCGAGTGCTTTTCCGTCGACATAGTCACTTATGTAAGCAAGATAAAACCAGTCATCATAGTCACGCGGCGTTGTAAGCGTGATGAGTGAGAAGCCGATCGCAAGAGCGAGGATGATCAGGGTGGGTAGAGCCCGCCGGAGTTGGGTTGCTTTGGTTTTCGGCTCCTGGCTTGAGGCCTCCGCTTGCGTTGTTGCTCTTGCCAGGCGTATGATTTCCAGGACGACGAGTGCACCCATGAGGACAGCTAGCTTAAGCATTACAGCATGAAGGGTGAGTCTGAGCAGGAGTCCGATGAAACAGACTACGCCACTAGTCCCGAGCCCTATGGCAAACCAGATGCTCAGCTTCTCGAGGAACGAGAGCCCCTGAACGTGCCTTTCCCAAAGCAGTCTTGTAATGACAATCCCCGGAAACAGGATCGTGGAAAGCGCAACTACAAAGAATCCCAACACGTGCGGCAGACCCGAAAACACCCCCACCACACTGAAGATTGCCACAATGCCCAGAATGACACTGATACCACTTCGACTCCACTGAATCACAACCACCTCTGCCAGACTTCGACGTGTTTGAGATAACAACTGTTCCCAGCGTACCAGCTGAGGTCTTCCCCATCAACCCACATCCATCCCTTGACCGAAAGTTCTACCCTGAGGTGCTGGAAACGATCGCCACTGCGTCGTCCAGCCCAGTTGTGTGTCGAAGATACGTCACAGCAAAGGGGCACGATCGAGGAGGAAGAAGCATCAGGTTTGACAGCGAAGTGGGCGGGAGGCCATATGCACACTCAATTCACGATGTTCGAGGTTTTGCGATCCTTATTGCTGCCGGGAAATCATTATGTTTGAGCTAGCCGGGTCACTGGCGTCTCGATGATGTCCGGCCGCGCAATGCCCTTTGGGTGTTGTGGGTATTGTGCCGGTTAGAATTCGATTCGCGAGTAGCGAGGGTTATCGGGAAGATACTTGACAGGGACACTGTCACCCACTGACAATTGGTCATATTTTGCAGGGTCAACTTCCTGCCATGCACGATAGTGCTCGAGGTATTCGTACATGATATCGAATGTGATTGCTCCCTTCCTGTGTCTAGACTGCAGTTTTTCCACAACGCGTCCTTGCGTAAACATGCCTGTTTCGCTGAGCCGCTTGGCCATGAGAGCCAGGCGAATCATCTCTTTTGTTCGGACAGAGAACAGCCCTACTAAGCCAATTGCAAGCACGCCAATAATTATGAGCTTGTCCAGTCTCGAGATCCCAGTGTCACCCAAAGTGAGAAATAGCGCCACTAACCCCACCCAAACCAGAGGCAATACTATCTCCCTGATGACGATAACCTTGAGGCTGGGCACATTAACAGGACGCCAGATGTCTTGCAGTTCTTGATCGGAACGGTTCATGGCAGATCCTCCTTATCACAGCTCTGTGTCTAAGTGGGCATCCCCAGACTTGAATTGTTGCCATCCAATTCTAAAGGGAATCTAGAGATGTGGTCAAGCAAGTGATCTTCCTCAGACGGGAATGGGAAGAGACAAGGTGGCAACGGTAGAGAGTTCATCAACCACCACACTGTTTCCTTTGCACGCAAGCACAACATCCCCTTCACAAGATCTCGCACCTACCTGACTGCGAGCACGCTCAGGCAGGCAGGAAAAATGATGCGTCCTATGTGGAGAGTAAGAACTGGTCAATGGTGAGAGTCTATGCAGGATACGCAAGATATGATACAGACAGTGAGTTGGCTATCCTGCCTGCCTGTGCGATGCACGCAGACAGGGAGCAACTCATGAGGCTGGTGAGCCTTAAACATAACTATTTCATGCCTACCATGAAACTTGCCACAAAGAGAC
>JALGWB010000408.1 GCA_025774405.1 bacterium | reverse complement strand
GGAACGACAATCCTGACAGATCCCTATGAAAGCGGTAGCTATGGAGGCCAAGTCGGTTACAAACCAATAACCGAGAAGGTCGATATCGTAACCGCAAGCCACAGTCATGAGGATCACTATTATCTCAAAACCCTACCTGAAGGCTTTGAGTGTATTACTGATCCTGGCAGGCATGATGTCAAAGGTATTGTGATCAACGGTATCAAGACCTATCATGATACGAGCGGCGGCAAAGAAAGGGGTCGCAATATCGTCTTTGCGATTGAACTCGATGGTATCAGGGTCTGCCACCTTGGTGATCTTGGACACACACTCTCCGATGATCAAGTGACTGCTATCGGCAAGGTGGATGTCTTGCTAGTTCCAGTCGGCGGCTTCTACACAATCGGTCCCAAGGAAGCCCTGGCAGTTATGAAGACGCTTTCACCGTCCATTACCATCCCCATGCACTTCAAAACTGAAGTACTCGGTTTTCCCATAAAACCTGTTGAGGATTTCCTTTCACTTGCAGGTGATTACGAGAAGCTTCAAACATCGGAAGTCGAGATCAAACCAGAAGACCTGAAGTCAAGGCGTATCATTGTGCTGGAGCATGCCTTGTAGCTAATCGCTTACTCTGAGGAGGAGTTGATGAGGCAGGTCGAAGTTGACAAGATAAGGGAAGCTGTAAGGCATCTTTGAATCGAGACCAACTGTGTTCTTGGTGAGACCGAACTTGAATATATCAAGAAGATGCTGGCGATTGAGGAATCTCCTACTGGCCAGGAAATACTCAACATGATCCTTGAAAATGCCAGAATAGCGCGAGAGGAGATGATTCCAATATGCCAGGACACGGGTTTTGCAGTGGTCTTCCTCGAAGTCGGTCAGGATGTTTGTTTTGTTGGTGGTGATCTAACTGAGGCAATAGTTGAGGGCGTTCGGCAGGGCTACACCGAAGGTTATCTGAGAAAGTCGATTCTGTCAGATCCGATAAAGAGAGTCAATACCGGTGACAATACCCCACCAGTTGTCCATCTTGAGATTGTACCCGGTGAGAGGGTTAAAGTGATTGTAGCCCCCAAGGGTGGCGGTAGTGAAAACATGAGCGGGATAGCCATGCTTAGGCCTGCTGATGGCATTGAAGGTGTTAAGAGTTTTGTGATTGAGAGGGTCAAGGCTGCCGGAGGCAATCCATGTCCACCGATAGTGGTGGGTGTTGGAATTGGCGGCACATTTGAATATTGTGCTTTGCTTGCCAAAAAGGCACTCCTCAGGCCTCTTGGACAGCGAAATCCTGATCCATTCTATGCAGCGCTTGAAGAGGAATTACTCGAGAAGATCAACGCAACCGGGATTGGACCGCAGGGGCTAGGGGGAAGGGTTACGGCCCTGGACGTGCATGTCGAGACCTATCCGTGCCACATTGCATCCCTGCATCTTAACTGTCACGCTACCAGACATGGCGAGATTGTCATATAGGTGATTCGGGGGAAGAGATGGCAGACATAAAGCTGGTCGAGACTCCGCTAACCGATGATGTTGTCAGGTCACTCAAAATGGGTGACAAGGTCAGAATCAACGGCATTATCTACTCTGCTAGAGATGCTGCTCACAAAAGACTGATCGAGCTCATCGAGAAGGGGGAGGATCTACCCTTCGATATCGCTGGGCAGATTATCTACTATGTGGGTCCTACACCGGCTAAACCAGGCTATGCCGTGGGCTCCGCTGGTCCGACGACATCCTACAGGATGGATCCCTATGCTCCTAAGCTCATTGAGCGAGGGCTTAGAGGCATGATCGGCAAGGGCTCGAGATCTGAGCCGGTGATAGCAGCTATGAGGAGATATGGTGCAATCTACTTTGCTGCCGTTGGTGGCGCAGGTGCCCTGATTGCAAAATCGATTGTTAGCGCTGAAGTCATTGCTTATCCTGACCTGGGAGCCGAGGCCATTAGAAAAATGGAAGTCAGAGACTTTCCAGCCGTAGTCGCCATTGACGCTGATGGTAACGACCTGTACCAGAAGGGTAGGGAGGCATACGCTCTAGGTGCCTGACGCGAGAGGCATAATCGGCGTAATACCAGCAAGATACGGCTCCAGTCGTTTCCCAGGAAAGCCGCTCGCCACTATAGCCGGCAAGCCAATGATTCAGCATGTCTATGAACGGGCCTCACTTTCGAAACTGCTTTCTCGTGTGATCGTTGCAACCGATGATGAGAGAATCATGGAGGCAGTGCACAGGTTTGGTGGAAATGCGTTGATGACATCTCGAGAGAACCCGACGGGTACCGATAGGGTTGCTGAGGTTGCCGCTGGTCTGAAATTACCTTTCTATATCAATATCCAGGGTGACGAACCCCTTATCGATCCCGACCACGTTGACGCCTGTGCCAGGCTACTTCTCAGTGGGAATTCGATGTGCACACTTGTCACAAGGATAAGGCGTTGGGAGGATATCTTTGACCCGAACGTTGTCAAGGTTGTTGCTTCAAGGGACGATTTTGCCATTTACTTTTCGCGCTCACCCATACCATATACGAAAGGCGATCCAGGTGTTGGTGTAGCCCCCAACAAAAGCTTTCAGCACTTCCGTCACGTTGGCATGTACGGTTATACGCTCGAGACCTTGATGAGATTGAGAGAGGCTCGCGATTGCTGGCTGGAGATTTCAGAGTCGCTCGAACAGCTTCGAGCCTTATGGCTCGGGATAAGGGTCAAAGTCGCCGAAGTCGAAGCTGTTGGTCCTTGTGTTGATATCCCGGAGGACATAGCCAG
>JALGWB010000083.1 GCA_025774405.1 bacterium | reverse complement strand
GTCCGCCCAGGCTCTTATCCTGCTCAATTAAAATCACCTCAAAGCCACGTGAGGCGAGCTCAAGGGCTGCGGTTATGCCCGATATTCCTCCACCGATGACAAGCGCCCGCCTGGTAACATCGCCAACAATTGACTGCAGAGGCTCAAGATAGGTGGCACGGGCTACACCCATTCTTATGAGGTCTTTTGCTTTCTCGGTTGCCTCATCCGGCGAATCCTTATGTACCCACGAGCAATGCTCTCGAATGTTCACAAATTCAAAGTGGTAGGCATTAAGCCCTGCCTCCTCACATGCGGCACGGAAGGTTGGCTCATGCGTCCTTGGAGTACAGGCGGCAACGACTACCCTTTCGAGCTTGTTATCAATGATCCCCTGTTTGATATCTCTCACACCCGCCTCGGAGCACGAGTAGAGATTCTCTTTGACAAATACCACGTTCGGTAAGGTCTTAGCATACTCAGCCACAGCCTTTGTGTCGAGAAATCCTGCGATGTTTATGCCACAGTTACATACGAAGACACCGATTCTCGGTGAACCACTTCTTTCCGATCTGGTTGCAGGCTTGTCTCGTTTCATACACCAGCACCCGTGCTGACAAATGCAGCGGCCCGCTGGGCTGCAGCACTTGCCTGACTGACTGCTTCCGGTATGTCACACGGACCCTTGCAAAAGCCACAGGCAAAGATGCCCGGTCTCGATGTATCAGCAGGCTCATCAGGTCTTGTAGAAATAAAGCCATGGGGATCGGTCTTTACATGCATGAGCCGGGCAAGCTTGCTTGTTCCTAAAGCTGGCATTGCTGCTGTAGCAAGGACAACCATCTCAACCTTCAATGATTTTACCTGCTGAAGACGAGTATCCTCGTACCAGACTACTGGGTTGCAATCGGCATCCTCCTCAATCTGAGCAACTCGACCCCTTATGAACTTGACACCATATTCCTCCCGTGCACGCATCTCGTATTTCTGAAACCATTTGCCAACGTTCCTCAGATCAGTATGGAAAATATAGGAAACCGACTCAGGATCGTGTTCTCTGGCAAGCATGGCATCCTTGATTGAATACATGCAGCAGACGCTTGAGCAATAACCACAATTGGTGAGATCTCGTGAGCCAACACACTGCACGTAAGCAACCTTCCTGGCAAGCTTACCGTCAGAAGGTCTGTATAGATGCCCGGCCGTCGGTCCAGTTGCATTTATCAGCCTTTCATATTGAAGCCCGGTGATGACATTCTTCAGCCTTCCGAAGCCATACTGGGTAAGATCAGAAGGATCAAAGATGTCAAGACCTGTCGCAAGGATCACAGCATTGACCTTGAAGGACTCCACTCGGTCTTTCATATCGAAATCTATCGCACCCTTATCGCAAACCTTCTCACAGGTTCTGCATCTGCCTTTTGTGAAGTAGATACAATTCTCCGGATCAATCGTCATAACGGCGGGAATACCCTGAGAGAAATAGAGGTAGATCGCTGTTCGCTTCCTCAAACCCATATCGAAAGCATCCGGAGCTCGACCTGGACACTTTGAAACGCACATCCCGCAGGCGTTGCAAACATCCTCCTTCACGTAGCGTGCCTTCCTGCGTACCTTCAGTTCGAAATGACCGTTTTCTCCTCTGACTCCTTCAACTTCACTATATGCCAGCATCTTGATTTTCGGATGCCGACCGGCATCCAGCATCTTGGGCGCGAGAATTCATATTGAGCAATCGTTCGTGGGGAAGGTCTTGTCAAGCTGTGCCATCACACCGCCAATGCTCGGCTTCTTCTCAATGAGCAACACCTCAATCCCCATCTCGCCAAGATCCAAAGCCGCCTGAATGCCAGCTATACCTCCCCCTATCACAGCAACCCTAGGTTCCACGCTTGCCACCTCCCAGGTGATCCGCAAGAAGAACAAAAATATCAACTATGTCAATCTTGATCTTGCACTCATCATCCCTTGCAGCACATCGCAGATGGATATTGCATTTCGGACAGGCAGTGACCATTGTCCTTGCCCCAGTTGAAATGGCTTCTTCGAGCCGATCAAGTTGAATCTGCTTATTGACCCTTGAGCAGCTAATCCAGTTGCTTGAAGCGCAACAAACAGCATCCTTTCCGATGCGCTGCATTTCTACGAAATCGATCTCAGGCAGAGCCCTAAGAGCTCGTCTTGGCTCATCGATCACTCCTTCGATTCGAGCAAGGCGGCACGGATCCTGATAGGTAACCTTGGCTTTGACAGGCTTAAACTTGAAGCTATCAAGATGAGGAACGAGGACATCAAAGATGTGAACAGGTTGAAAACCGAGGTCACCAACGATTTCAGGGTAGACATGCTTGAACATGTAGTAGCACTCAGGACACGAGAAAATAACCTTCTTCGCACCGGTCTTGCGAATTGCCCTGATGTTGGTTGTAGCAAGAGTCTCGACAAGCTCAGTCTGACCAGTCCAGTAGGCATCATGACCACAACATACCTCACCCTCACTCACCGCTGGAGTGATGCCTATTCTATTCAGAATCCTGATCACAGATGTGCCGATACGCCTGCCTTCGAATCCAATATCATCAAAGATCACATCAAGGAATGGTAAGCATCCGGCAAAGTAATAGTATTTTGCCTTCCCAACAGTCTTACCAGACGCCATCCAGGAAGTCGATCTCCGGTAGTGGGCTGAGGTCTGCAACTCAATGACCGCCTCAATGGTCTCTGCATGAGTGCAGACACCTTCTTGACCGATTTGTCTCGCTCTTTCCCTCAAACTTCTCATGAACCCTGTAAAATCAACTGTCGATGGACAACGGATGTCACATGTCCCACAGGTCAGGCAAGCCCACATTTCGGCATCTCTCAGGCTCTCTTCCTCATCAAAGAGCAGTGCCTTCTCCACCGTGAGCCGCGGCGAGTATGCGGAGTGAAAACGAGATACAGGGCAGCTGCCAGTGCATATGCCGCACTCAAGACAAAGATAGGCACGTGACCTATCTACTGCTTGACGCAGAGACACGACGCCTCCTCTTCTTACCGACCCGTTTTGCAAACCTGCCAAGGATCTTCTTGAACTCCTTGCCCTGACTTTCAGAGATGAGATGGAAACCGAGTTTGGCAGCATCTATACCAGCTAGCTCAAGTATCTTTCTTGTTTCATCGACTATCTGTCCGCATCTTGTACTGCCGTTGAAATACCTGCAGTCCTGCTCAAGGCAACCAAGCACCAGTACTCCTTCCGTTCCCTTTGCAAACAGCTTGAGCAAGAAGGAGACCTTGATGAGCCCACTACACCTGACCGGGATGACGCTCGTGCCTGGACTGAGAGAGAAGCCATCTCTGGCTGCATTTTCCATAGCTGTAAGTGGATGCCATTTGCAGGCTATAATTGCAATCCGGGCTTCGATCTCAGACCCCCCTTATGGCATCAACCGTGGCATTCATCAGATCTGGCGCATTATCAGCCAGCTTCATGGCGCCAGATGGACAAACGGAGACACAAACGCCACAGCTCGTACAGTGAATACCTACAACCTTCGCTTCACGTATTCCATCATCACCTTCAATCAACTCAATGGCTCCGTGCTCACACACCTCATAACATCTCCCGCAGCCACGGCAAAGCAGCCTCTCGACTCTCGCAACAACAGCTTCACGCCTGATTTGACCAGCCTTGATAAGATCAAAGGCTCTCGAGGCGGCTCCGTAGCCTTGAATAATTGACTCGGTGATTGTGGCTGGCCAGTGAGCCGTACCTGCGATAAATATCCCCCTTGGTGCATGATCCTCAGGTCTGATGCGCAAATGGGGCTCGATCATGAAGCCGTAGGGATCAAGGGGGATTCGAAGAATGCGAGCCAGCTCCATGCTTGAAGCCGACGGAATCATAGGCACTGCCAGGACAACAAGATCAAAAGGAATGTGGGCTTCCATCTCAGATATCTCGTCGAAGACCTCGACAACATTCTCCCTGACAACCGGAGGCCTTTCAGGTGAGTAGCGGATGATTTCGACACCCATCTCCCTGGCTCTGTCAAGATCTCCAGCATACTCGGCAATACCTCTTGAAAGCACTGTAATACGCGCATTCGGATATTGTTCCTTGATTGTGATGGTATTCTTGATTGAGGCTGTACAGCATATTCTGGAGCAGTATGGTCTCTCCTCATTCCGCGATCCAACGCATTGGATCATAACTATGTTGGAGCCAGGGTCTTCCTCACGGAGGAGTTTACCTTCGAGGTCAAGCTGGGTAATGACCCCTGGCCTTTCTCCATAGCCGAAAAGACCTGTTGGAACCAAAAGATCCGCCCCAGTTGCCACTATGATTACACCGCACTCAAGCGTGGTGCCGTTAGAGAGCTCAAGTCGATAAGAACCAATCTGACCCTTGAGATCCTTAGGTTCAACGCCTGTTATGACATCGACACCACTTTGCTCTAAGTTTTCCAGCTGCCCCTTCAGAAACTCCTCTGCAGGAGCGTATGTCGGAAAGACTCGATTGAGGCTGCTGAGACGACCGCCGAGGTCTTGATTCCGCTCTATGAGCTTTACCTCAATTCCCCGTGATGCAAGAGCAACAGCAGCAGAGATACCTGCAATACCACCCCCAACAACGACAGCCAATGGTCTTATATCAACTGTTATAATCTCGGGTTCACGTGCAGCCAGAACTCGTGCAACAGCCAGATCAACCAGGCGAACAGCCGTGGCAGTATCTGCCCTCAATTGCCTCTGCTTTGATCGTCCCGTAAGGATGTCGGCAAATTCAATCATTGTTCCGGGCACATTGAAATCTGCGAAGATACTTCGGTAGAGCTTGCCATAAAGCCGCTCACTGCAACCAACCACAACAACCTTGCTGATCTTTCTTTGCAAGAACCGTCGCGCGATTTCGGGGATCTGGCGCCTCACCGACGGATACGGCTGGACAACAACATCTGCGACCTGTACCCTGCTTTTCACCTTCTTGACAAGCGTGGCAAGATCAAAAGTCTTACTGAGGTTCTCCTCGAACTGGGAAATTATCACACCAACCTTTGGAATGTTTCTTGTCCGCTTCGATCCAGGCTTTGCCAACCTATGCTCCTGAATAATAAGTCTCACAAACTACGCATCTGCCCACTATTTGATCTTTTCCACGATGCATAGTCTGCCTCGCAAAGACCTTCTCGAGGGTCAAAGTCCTTGCAGGGCAGATAGTGGTACATGTTCCACATCCGATACATGCACTCGAGGCGAATCCGAAGGGGGGTTCGACCTCGGTCTTCGCACCGCGGTGGGCGAAACCGATTGCTCCAATCCCAACTATTTCTGAACAAGCCCTGACACACATCCCGCAAAGGAAACAATCCTCATCACCTTTCTCAAATGGGATCCTCTTTATTCCAAACTCATTTGCATAGTTCTTGAGTATTGCAAGCCCCGGGCATCTCGCAAGAAGCAGGGTGATGATCATCCTTCTGATGTCTCTTATCCTTTGCGTATTGGTTTTAATGACCATGCCATCCTCAGCCGGTGTAACACAAGAGGCAACCACTCTGGTTCGACCATGCTGAGATGCTTCGACCACACACAGCCGGCACGATCCCCAGGGGGTGAGTGATTCATGATAGCAAAGGGTTGGTATCTCTATTGCAGCCTCTCGAGCAACCTCGAGTATACTTTGACCCCTCTCAGCCTTTCTCCTGCGACCATCGATCGTAATCGTGATCCTATCACGCTTGACCATTATCGTTTACTCCACATATATAGCGTCGCCTGCTATCGCATCAAACTTGCAGACCTCATAGCATGCCCCACACTTAATGCAGAGTGACTGATCAAGATTATGGGGCTGGGCTCTCGGACCAGAGATGGCGCCCACAGGGCATGCACGAACGCACCGCTGGCATCCCGTACATTTCTCAGGGATGACCCGATAGACGATCAGCGCCTTACAAACCTTCGCTGGACAACGCTTGTGATAGACATGCGCTTCGTATTCATCACGGAAGTATTTAAGAGTGCTCAGAACCGGGTTAGGAGCTGTAGCACCAAGCCCACAGAGTGAGGCATCTTTGACAACATGAGCCAGAGCCTCGAGAAGCTCGATATCTCCTCTCTTACCCTTACCTTCAACAATCCTCTCGAGGATCTCCCTCATGCGAGTAAGCCCTTCACGGCACGGTGTGCACTTGCCACAGGACTCCTCCTCGAGGAAACTCACAAAATAGTGGGCAACATCAACCATGCATGTGTCTTCATCCATTACAATCAGCCCACCTGAACCCATAATCGAACCAGCCTTGGTAAGCTCCTCATAATCAACAGGCAGATCTATGAGCGAAGCAGGTATGCATCCACCCGATGGGCCTCCAGTCTGAACTGCTTTCAGTTTCCTATCCCTGAGAATTCCACCACCGATGTCGTAGATGATCTCCCTCAAGGTTGTCCCCATTGGGACCTCAATCAGACCTGTGTTCTTCACCTTGCCCACCAGCGAGAAGACCTTAGTTCCTTTGCTCTTCGCAGTTCCTATGGAGGCATACCACTTACCACCTTTCAGGATGATCGGTGGGACATTTGCCCATGTCTCAACGTTGTTGATATTGGTTGGACATCCCCATAGCCCCCTTTCGGCTGGGAAAGGTGGACGAGGTCTGGGTCGACCATCCTTACCCTCGATCGAAGCCACCAGAGCAGTCTCTTCACCGCATACAAAGGCTCCCGCACCCCTCACCACCGATATATCAAAGGAGAAATCAGAGCCGAGGATGCCCTCTCCCAGCAATCCATAGTCCCTCGCAGCCTCGGTAGCTCCAACTATACGCTCAAGGGCTATGGGATATTCTTCTCTCACGTAAACAAAACCATGAGAGGCGCCTATTGCGTAAGCTCCGATAATCATCCCCTCGACTACAGCGTGAGGATCCGACTCCAGTAGACTTCTATCCATGAAGGCCCCGGGATCCCCCTCGTCGGCGTTGCAGACAATGTACTTGGTTTCGGAAGTCTTCGATCGCCTGCAGATCTCCCATTTGAGTCCCGTTGGAAAACCAGCTCCCCCCCTACCCCTGAGGCCAGCCTGCTTGACCTCATCGATCACCTGCTCAGGTTTCATCTCCGAGACTGCTTTGGCCAGTGCTTGATAACCATCATTGGCGATGTAGTCCTCAATCGATTCGGGATCGATCCTGCCTCTATTCCGCATGACAATGAGAACTTGCTTCTCGAAAAATCCAGTTGCGCTAAGTGGCTGAAGTGAGGGATAGGCAGGTTCAGCAGGCACGAGCAGATCTTCTAAGATCTTCCCGCCTATCACATGCTTGTCTATAATCCTTTCTACATCACTCAACTTGACATTCCCGTAGGTTATACCATCAGGCTCAATTGCCACAACCGGCGCCACATGACAATATCCCGTACACCTGCCTGGTCGCACTTTGACATCAGCTGATAAGCTCTTGCGTCGCAGGGCGGCCTCAAAAGCCACTGCCAGCTGCCCTGAACCAGCCTCGATGCAAGATGTGCCGTGGCAGATGCTTATTGTCTTGCTTGCTACTCTGGCCTTCGTCTTACGACTCGTCTTGTGCCTTCCCTTCCTAGTCATAGCGTTGAATAATCTCGGGAACCTTCTCCTGGGTTACTTTGCCATAAAACTTACCATCTACCATGACAACCGGTGCCAGCCCACAGCACCCCACACATCGCACTGACTCAAGCGTGAAACGGTTGTCATAGGTCGTGCCACCGGTTCGCACGCCAAGCTCCCGCTCAAAGCTTTCGATGAGCTTGGCTCCCCCACGAACGTGGCATGCTGTCCCGAGACACACATGTATCAGGTGCCTTCCACGCGGACGGAGGCTGAAGGACTTGTAGAAGGTGGCGATCGCATAGACACGGGGGAGACTCACGCCAACACTAGCAGCGACAAGTTTCAGAGCATCCTGAGGCAAGTAGTTGAGCTCTTTCTGGATATCTTGAAGACACGAAATCAGGGCTGCTTCAGAGTGTCCCTTATCGGCAAGAATATGTTCAATCTCATCAACCATTTCAGGATAATCAATGGACCGGACTCTTCTCTCCTGTGCCTTCACCAGGGCTTCCACTCGCAGCCGTTCCTTCTCAAGCGCATGAGCGGCGGCATCGAGGATGACCTGAGGTGGCGATTGCTTGGATACATAGTTGTAGGCACCTCTCCGCATCGCCTCGACTGCTCCCTCAACCGTCGGTCTGGTCGTTTCTACTAC
>JALGWB010000082.1 GCA_025774405.1 bacterium | reverse complement strand
TCTCCCTGATTGGCACATTCGCCGCTGTGGCGTCACCATGGCAGGCAAAATGGAATATGAGGTTGGCTGCGGCTGGGATTTGCTCCAGCATCGGGATCCTGGCAAGGCTCACTTTCCTGCCCGTAGTCTTGATCGTTGGGGTATTTCTCGTTGCATCCGCCAGCAATCGAAGCGAGGGACTCAGGCGAGCTCTTACCTATTGGTGCATGTGCCTGCCGGCAATCGTGGTCATAGCATGGCTGAATTTCATACGCTTCGGGGACATAACCCTTACCGGCTACCATACGGCTTTCGATAAAGGCTTCTCAGTTCCACTTGCGAGAGGATTGGTCTGGAATTTTCTGAGTCCATATAGGAGTCTCTTGCTCTATGCTCCAATTGTGATACTGGGCTTCCTGGGTTTTAAGGGCTTTGCCCGAAGGTTCAAGGCAGCGACTTTACTTCTGGTAGCAATCATCGGCTATCTTGTTGTTGTCTATTCGAAGTGGTGGGCGTGGCACGGCGGCTGGTGTTGGGGACCCCGCTTGCTTGTGCCTACAATTCCGCTTCTGGTGCTCGTTGGTTTTGTTGGTTTGAAGCCTCTCAAGGGTTGGCTATTAGCGCTTGCCATTGGGCTTTCGGTCGCAGGTGTGATCGTCCAGTTGGGAGCGATTCTCATAAACTACACAGCTGCCTATGACTATTGGATAAAGATTGGCAAGCTTGACTGGTCAGAGGCGGGTATCGAATCTTTCTTTCCCATTGGGTTGCACCTGAGGGCAGTTGGCTCAACGAGCCCAGCAGCCTATGACGTCTGGCTGATTCAGGCTGCCAAGGTCACCAGGGCAGCATGGCTTTGGGGATTGGGCTGGCTCGCTGTTTTGGGATTCAGCATCAGTGGCTTGCTAAGACCCAGGCAGAATGGGTCTGGCTGAGTCTCAGTCCGAATCTTCCTGCCCCAGTCCCCGTTTGCCCAGCACACCAGTCACACAACCAGCCTGCCTGAGCAATTCCGCCACCGTTGTGTCTTCTGGTCTGAGACTGAGCTTGCCGTTCCTGCGGATGTAACAGTGCCCGGTATGCGGACAGGTCAGCAAAGCGCAAGGGGCGGAGCGCACTGAGGTGAACCGCTGCAAAACTGTGTGAAAAGCATCCCCTCCGCTATCATTCTGTCGATGGAGTCTTCTTGACGTTTAGGTTGGGACGGACGAGACGGCCCTAGAGCCGTTGCGAAGTAGAACGTGGTAATCAATCTGTGAACCAATCAGGCATTGCTGGGTATTTTAGGATCGACCCGGGCGCCGGCGGGCTTCAGGAGTGAGATCAGCAGTATTGTAATGAAGGAGGTCACTGCACCTACGAGGAAGCCATGAATCCCGAAGGGGTTTCTCAAAATCTGCCAGACGATGGCGGCTGAGGCGCCGACAGCCATAGATGCCAGTGTTCCCGATGGGCTCGTGCGCTTCCAGTAAATTCCAAAAAGAAGAGGCCAGAGATTGGTTGAAGCAATAACTGCCCAGGCAAAAGCGGTAAGTACAAGGATGAGCCCGGGTGGCTTAAGAGCTATAGCAACAGCGATGGCACCGACGATAGCACTTGCCTTTCGAGCAAGTGCTAACTCTTTGCCCTGAGAAAGACTCTTGCCGAGAGCCCCTTGCATGATATCTCTGACAAGCGAAGTGGAAATTATGATGAGCACCCCTGCAAACGTTGACATCCCGGCTGCAATCACACCTGCAAGAAAGACAGCTCCTCCAAGTGGTGGCAACATGGATTTTGTAAGTGCTGGTATTGCGAGATCAGGGCTGGGAAGGTCAGGATGAAAGAGCCTTGCAATTGCACCGGTGAGATAGGGCAAAAGGGCGATCGCACCTCCGATGGTCACAACCACCGTTCCAACCCTCAGTACCCTGACATCTCTTATCGAGTAGAAGCGTATGACGAGTTGCGGCATTCCCCAGGTTGCAAGACTTACAACCAGGCAGAAGGAGACAAGCCCAGCCCAACCCCAAACTCCAGGTGTGTGAACATAGCCTGGATCAATTGCTTCCAACCTTGCAGCTGCGACTGCAAAACCACCTGCTTTGTGGATGGTCACAGCTGCCAGTAGAATCAGGCTTGCTATCATGATCCATGCCTGAATGAATGATGTCCAGACCACGGCAAGGTAACCACCGACGGCAACATAGAAGATGATGATCAATCCCGACACAAGGACAGCTTTCCAGTAGGCCAACTGCATAAGGACCTGGATGGCATTTGCCATCCCCTTGACGACGCTAACATTGTAGATGATAAGGAAGAGGAAGATGACGGCAGCAGAAAAGATCATGACTGCTTTCGAGTTGTATCGCTTGCCGAGGAATTCCGAGATCGTCATCGAACCGGTTGCTTCAGTCATTCGGCGGATGCGTTTGCCGAGCACGATCCAGGCAAGCGTGCACCCGATGAGCACATTGGCAGCACCTATCCAGATGGTTGCCATGCCATAACAATAGCCAAAACCGCCACCACCGATTATGAGCACTGAAGAGAAATAGGCTGCTACAAAGGAAAGGGCTGTTACCCACGGCCCTATGGTGCGACCACCAATTGCGAAATCAGCCGAGGTTCGCAGCCTTCTGGATGTGACGACACCAGCGATAGCGAGGATTAGAAGATAAAGAGCGAGTACGCCTATGTAGGTTAAGCGCTCCAACTGGTTCCTATCTGTGCTCGTCTCGCTGGGCGAGCGCCCACACAATCGATGCAATGATACTTGTGCCCGTCACAACGAACGCCAGGAATGTCGTAAAGGGGAGTCCCCAAAATCTCACGTTCTAACCTCTACGGGAAAGTTCGCCCAAGTTCGATGCGGAAGAATGATGCCGGCTTAGCTCCGGGTTGGTAAAAGTCACCAGGGGCAAAGCGTTCAAAAAGCACGTGCCCATTGATGACATCCTTAATGTGCCACACAAGTTTCGCGGTATAAAGCTCACCACGATGGCTGTGCCCGCCTAACTTGGGATCGAAGAAAACACTGTGGTTAGCATCGAGCCACATATATGATGCAGTAATTGAAAGACAGCGGGCTGGTTTGAGTGACAATCTAAGAAAAGGACCTTTAAGATTCTGCCAGAAGGCAATGCCCTGACCCATCGGTTGAGCATCACTCTCGAGCATAAGTGTATAGATGTAAAGCTCACTCAAACTCGGCCAGCGGCCCAGGATTGGATTCCAGCCTTCAAACTTGCCTCGAGTTATGGGATCGTCCCCTGAAAGATAGAGATATCCAGCTGCCAGTGCCAGCCCGTCATTGCGGAAAGATCTTGAAAGGCTTCCTCGAGCACCCAGGGCACCAACTGTTGTAACCGACGTGGTTTCGGGCCTTGCCACACTGCTTCCCTCGGGAAGGATAATATCAGGTAGTCGCCCGGCCTGATATGCGATCTCGCCGGTAAACTTGGCAAATCCTGATGGGACAGTAAGCCTCATCCCAAAAGTGTAGATATCCGCTGTTGATCCTGATGCAGATTCTTCCTTGAAGAGAAAATAAGGTTCAAAGCCTTGCCTGCTATTACCATCTGCGCCTAGGCGTGCAAGCATGATGCCGCAAAGGAGCTCATCATGCTCGATGACCTTGCGATGCTGATTGTTGATGCAAGGCAGATATTCATCACTTCTCGGATCGTAAATCGCAAAAACATCAAAAGCCCAAAGTGGAATCTTGCCCGAGATGACGATGCCATTGACATAAGCAGTGCGGGACCCATCAAGTGGGCCACCATCGCAGATGAGGAAGCCATCGCCGTAGAAGAGATCCTGGCGTCCTATGCGTGTAGCGATGGGAAGCCCAAAGGGATTTCTCGCTTCGAAATAAAAATTCTCAAAGATGATCTCATCGAACTTGCTTTCACACGACTCGCACTTGAGGTAGATGCGGGACTCATTGGTAAGACGGGCGTAAGCCTGAACGTTTGAAGTTATTCCATAGGCAAACCAGAGCCTTCCCCGAATTCTAAAGAATCTGCGAACAGGATCAGGGTAAAGATCAAGACCAAGATCTGCTACCTTGTCAAGATCAACGTATCGTGTTCGGACATCAAGGCCCCAGCTGAGCTCACCCTCGGCTTTGAGCGGTTTCTCGAGTGACCATGTACTGGTGAGGGCCCCGACGTAGGTGCCTTCCGGGGCTTGAGATTGAGGATCTGCGAGGCATGGTACACTTAGGAGGAGGACTAAGGTGATAGCAATAACACTGAACAAAATAGCTTTCTCAAGACTATGCTTAGCCCCTGGTGTATGCAATCGTTCCATATGCTAACATTTTACCCAAGCTTATCGCCATGTCAACCCAGCGAAGCTTTGCAACTGTATATTTCGAACTGTATTGACCAGGAGAGCATACAGGATGGAAGGATTGCTATCATCTGCTCCCCTGTCTATAATGGGAAGTGCCTTGCAGTGGGTAACTGATATGAATCGTGGGAGTGAGCAATGGTAAGGGACAGAGAAATAGAGGTCGAACTTCAGAAGGTCTATGAGGAGATGGCAACCTGGGATGGTGCGAAAGGCCCTTTCACCGATCAGGCGATAAGGAGGACGGAGCTGATCTTGCTGAAGCAGCAGATTCTCTATCAGGTAATTGATGCGAGGACGCAGGGGAACAAGGTGAAGGAGAATTTTGCCATCGAGTTGCTGCAGAAGCTCAATCAGCTGATTACAGGCTGCTTCCAGAGCGAGTTCGAAGCGTAAGCGAGGATTGATGTTCTGCAGCAATACAACATGCACCTTGCTGCGAGCCGGAATCCTGACCCGAAGACTGGCTGACGAATTTCACAGTGACGTTCGCCACCTCGTTGCAAAGAGCCAATCAAGGCCCGGACAATAAGGTCGATCCGCCATGATGTGACTGCACACCAATCTGACCTGTTGCTCGATAGGGTCTTGAGTAGCTAATCGGTATTTGTGGATATGTTTTGGTCGGAGGCACTGAAACCTGGAGCTCCTATGGCAGCTCTGCTGGTGATCCTAGGCCCTTCAGGAGCGGGACCATTGGATCTCGATACCTTCCTTATCACCAAGCGCTTGATCGAGGAGGTCGATGAGGCCCTGGGAGCCGCCCTGCCTCTTCAATAATTCAACCGTTTCACGATTGATATAGTAGTCAGTATCCTCTTCCCATTCCTCTTCGAGGTTATCGATCAAGAACTGCAGATCTTCCTCGGAGATCCATCCCAGAAGCTTTCCACTTGCTTTGTCCCTAAGCCGGATCATCATTACCTCCCTATGTGAGACCCTTCAGGATCTTCGTGACATTGGTTTCCAGAAGTCGCCGATGGATCTGAGCACTCCTAGGTTGCTTTTACCAGCAGTTACGGTTCTTGTCAACGAATCATAATGTGAGACTTCCGGGGAGAATCCCAAGTGGCGGGTCAGCCACCATGCAGACACAAATCGCGATCCGCTCGCAACACGGCCTCCGGCTTCGCAAAGGGGAAACTCTCGTGGTGAAAAGATTCGCATGTCGTGGTATAATCGGATATGACTTGAGTTTGTGATCACGGGCTTCTGATGAGTCTCCGAGAGGGACCTCGCTGACATCGGCCCACCTGGCTCAGCTTGAGATGAAAGGAGAAGCCATGAGACACTCTCAATCACTCCGCGCAGTTATTGCAATCATTGTTGGGGCTATTGGCATAGGGATTCTGGTCTATTTGCAGCAATCCGGAGGTAGGCTCTCTGGCGAGGGCGTCATGCAGTTGCTGAAAGAGCCAGAGCCAGCTGAAAAGGCTGGGCCTGGAGACACTGATAGTCAAAATGATTCAGGCGCTTTCCCGAGCGGTTGGGGTTACAGGCAGCGTGCTTATCCATATGACCGCATCAACTTTGCTCAGCTTAAGCAGGCTGTGGTTGATGCTCAGATCATGCGGCTTGAAGCCCGCAAGTCGGGAAAGCTGGCAGGTGGATCGTGGGCAGTCGAAGGACCAGACAATATCGGTGGACGTGTTACTGATCTAGCCTTCCACCCAACCAATCCCTACATCATCTATGCTGGCATGGCGAGTGGTGGGGTGTTCAGATCAACCGATGGCGGCGGAACCTGGCAGCCGATAAGCGATGACCTCCCCGTGCTTACAATCGGAGCGATTGCAGTCGATCCGAAGCATCCCGATACAATCTATGTTGGAACAGGCGAAGCCAATGCACACAGTTTCAGCTGGTTCGGTATGGGGATGTATAAGTCAACCGATGGTGGCGCAACCTGGAAATACATCGGACTCGAGGAGACCCACTATATCGGAAGGATAGTGATAGATCCGGTGAATACGTCAAGAATCTGGGTCGCTGGCACCGGCTCACTCTTCGGCACGAATCCCGAACGCGGTGTCTATCGCTCCCTGGATGGTGGTGCCTCGTGGGATCCTGTGCTTTCGCTCACCGATTCAACAGCAGCCATAGATCTTGCTATTGATCCGTCGCATCCTGACACCATCTTTGCCGCCGTGTGGGAACGCGTGCGTGGGCTTAACTATCGACGCTCCGGCGGTCCTTCGAGTGGCATCTACCGCTCATACGATGGTGGTGACACGTGGGTTGAGCTCACAAATGGATTGCCGACAGGTCCCGATGTTGGCCGAATCGGCATCGCAGTCTGCGCTTCGAGCCCGAATGTTGTCTACGCAATCTATGATGATCGGGCAACGTACACAGCTCAGGTCTATAAGTCAACCGATGGTGGCGATTCCTGGACACGCACCAATGATAGTGCACTGAGTGGAATCTACAGCTCCTATGGGTGGTACTTTGGTCAGATTCGGGTAAGCCCGGTTGATCGCAATTTAGTCTTTGCTATGGGTATCTATCTTTATCGGTCAACCGATGGTGGTGACTCCTGGAGCGAGGTTGGAAGTAGCAACCATGTTGATCATCATGCGCTGGTTTTTGATCCCACAAACCCGAGCCGCATTCTTGAAGGCAACGACGGTGGTGTCTATGTCTCAACCAACTCAGGTGCGACCTGGACGAAGCTGTATAACCAGCCAACCAATCAGTTCTACGCCATAGAGATTGACTATCTCAATCCTGAGCGGCTTTACGGGGGCACCCAGGACAATGGCACACTTCGGACGCTTACCGGTGCGATCGATGATTGGGAGATGATATTCGGTGGCGATGGCTTCTACTGTATCGTTGATCCAACCAATTCAGATGTGATCTATGCTGAATACCAGTTTGGCAATCTTTACAAGTCAACCGACCTCGGTAACAACTGGGATTGGGCACTTGATGGTGTCGGATCGGACAGGGTGAACTGGATGATGCCGGTGGTAATGGATCCAACGGATAACCAGACGCTTTATCTTGGGACTTACCGGGTCTATAAGACCACCGATGGAGCAGGATGGTGGGATGCGATAAGCGGTGATCTGACTGATGGTGATCATGGTGGCGGCTTTGGCACAATAAGCACGATCGCTGTTGCTCCGAGTGATCCGGATGTCATCTATGTTGGAACTGATGACTCAAACGTTTGGGTGACAACCGACGGAGGTTCCTCCTGGCAGAAAATATGTGGCTCACTTCCTAATCGATGGGTGACCCGTGTGGCAGTTGATCCAACGGATGCTTCAATTGCCTGTGTGACCTTCTCGGGTTTAAGGTGGGATGAAGACATTGGCTATGTGTATCGGACGGATGATTATGGTTCAACCTGGACCGATGTGACTGGGAACTTGCCCGGTGCGCCTGTCAATGCCATCGTTGTTGATCCGCTTGTTCCATCAAGAATCATTGTTGGAAGCGATGTTGGCTGCTTCTACAGCGAGATTGCAGGCACCAACTGGGAGGTTCTGGGAACTGGACTTCCGCCTGTACCTGTCTATGATCTTAAGATTCACGCACCCACCCGCACACTCGTTGTCGGCACACACGGTCGATCAATGTATTCATTTGACCTCACTACGCTGCCTGATATAAGCGATGTCGCACGCAGGTGGCAGGAGGTCGTGACCGATCTCAAGGCACAACCCAACCCTTTCAGAACAACGACAACTATAGTATTCTCGCTTGCGCACTCAACAGAAGTGGCAGTTGCGGTCTATGACTTGACTGGACGCAAGGTCAAGACACTTGCAGGCGGATCGCTTCAACCTGGTATGCATCGGTTGTCCTGGGATGGGAGCAATGATGCCGGGCGCCGTGTTGCAGGCGGTATCTACTACGCAAGAATTCGAGCAGGCGAGGCATGCGGGACGATAAGTC
>JALGWB010000081.1 GCA_025774405.1 bacterium | reverse complement strand
GGCTTGAGCAGGGAGGTTGCATCTATTCGGCTGAATCTCATCTATCGTGATGTCTCCGGTGATCTTGGTACAGCAAGATCCAACCCTGTAAGTGTGAGACAGCCTGAGGGCGGGTACAGCACGGTCAGTGGCATTGCACTCTATGCGAGGGATGCGGCGTACAACGCACCAGACATGTGGGGTGACCATTACCCTCCCGTCGGCTACGATGGTGACATAGCAATTGAGGTAGTCGATATCTCGACCGGCATCGCGAGGGTTGTGGGGAGAGGCAGAACCGATGCCACAGGGCGCTTCCGCATCAGTGGTCTTGGCAACTTCGAGACGTGTAAGATCGTTGCGCGTCGCACAGGCTTTCTTCACGCTGAGTCTGGGATCTTCTCACTCAGCCTCGGGACTGAGGTGGAAATTGAAGAGCCCCTGACGCTCTATCCGATGTTCGTTGAGTGGCCCAGGATGGCTTTCACCAGGACTGATGGCTCAGCCGGTGGGGTTGCTCGAGGTGTAAATGTGAGTCTGGCATGTCATGCAAGACTGCACGAACGAGCCAATACAAGCATCAGGATGTCGGCGGCTTCGATCCCTGAAATCGGACAGGTTCTTCACGGACTTAGCCTGAGTCTGGCAGGGAGGGATGTTGGGATTACAGGTTCTGATATCTTGGGAGCGATTCCTCTTGGGAGAAGCCAACTGCATGCCTTTGTCCGTCTGATAAATGCAACTGGGGACGTTTTTGAGATACTGTCAGATCCCCTCGCAGTGGAGACCGGCAACATCAGGGGCACAGCATCAATTCGAGGTGTGCCCGAATCAGATGGAATAGTAGTTGATCTGATCAGACAGTTTGATGGCGCCAGGTTAGCGCGATACGAAACCCGTGACGAAGGAAGTTTCAATTTTGAGACTGTGCCTGAAGATGACTATCGTCTGGTGGCTGGCAAGGCATGTGTAGCAAGGTACGAGGCTACACCTTTTCACCTCGCAGGTTCAACAACACACACCGAGGACATCGAGCTCGAACTCATCGTACTCGGTAGCGACCTGACACTTACTTGCATTAGTCCCCAGGTTGCTTCTAACTGCAGGCTTAGGGTGGCTGGTTCGCTGACCCTAAACCCTGCTGTAGCGCTTCCAGCGACTGGGGGTGTGACTGTAATAGAACAGATAAAGGAAGGTTGGGGTTCTGCCCCACCACCTTTTGAGGCTCCGGAAGTTGTGTATCACGTTGATGCAGGAGGAACCACTGCTACAGTGAGCGGGGAGGTGGTAATCGGAGTCATTGATCCGCGCACGCGGAGATTGCGTGCAAGGATGAGGATCTACGATGCAGAGGGCACTGCCTATTGCGACCTTTATTCCAATGAGCTGGCGGTCTGCTTGGGCAACGTGGCTGGTTCAGTCAAGCTAGCTGACAAGGAGCCTCTCCCCGGTGAGCATGGAGGGATAAGGGTTGAGCTAGTGGGGCTTTATACCTTGACGACCACAACCGACGCTGACGGCAACTACTTCTTTGCCAATGTACCAGCCGGTGACTATACGCTGGCGGCTGGGAAATTTAACTATATCAGACGGACTTATGGGGACGTGGTGACTGTAACCTGTTCGGAGACCACGACTGTGCCATCCTTCTCAATTGATCCACTCATAAGGGATCCTGAGCTTCTGATAAGGAGGATGCCAACACCGGGTGATCCGAGCGAATTTGTTGGCACAGCGGATAGCGTGGAGGTGCTGGCTGGCTCGGGCTTTGGGTGCAATGAGGAGCTGAGCTTGGAGGCAGTGAGCCTTGAGAAGATTGATAGCCTCGGGACAGTGCTTGGGACAGTTGACTTCACAAACCTTGGAACCTCAAACCTGACGATATCATACTCCGGCTCACCTCCAGACTTATATGGCACCATATCGGGTAGGGTGATGTGTGGCCAGATCACCTCAGATGCAGATTCGGTCCGTATGCGGCTACAGCTGAGGGATCCAGCCGAAAATAGGGGAGCGATTTATTCTAATTGCATACCCGTTGGTCTTGGTTCACTTGCTGGAAGGTGCATTTGCGACAGGACGCTTCGTGACAACTCTGGAATCACTCTCACAGTCCTTACGCATGCCTTCAACAAAGCGCTCACTACCTGGCGGTCCGATAGTACTGGATTTTTTGCCTTCAGTCGTGTGCCCAAAGGAGAATACTACCTGACTATGTCAAAACCGGGGTTTAGGTTTTTCGACAGCAGAGTTGAGGCGGTTGATTCTTGCCAGGTCGATACCCTGGTCATCGAGCATGGGCAACCGCTCGTACTCTGTGACCTTGAGCTCCAGCCATTGGTTACTATGAGCAACCTCCTCATATCTAGTAGCGGTGACCTTGCTATCGACAACGGTGATACCATTTTCGTTGCTGGTGAAATCGAAGTCACCACGCCAGAATTTTCTCTGACGGATGCCTACCTTGTTCAAATGAACGAAGTTCACCAGATAGTGCAACGTGACCAAATATCGCTGGCAATTCTTGGAGTCACGCCCCTCATGCCAAGAGGCGCTTACTGGTACTTTGACTTTGCCGGTCTTGTCATACCTGGTGAAGACGACCTACCGAGACTTGGATGGAACACCTACAAACTGAGGATTGACGTTGAAGGCACAGACTATCGTGGAGGCAGATGTGTAGTCGAATCGAACGAATTGGCCGCTGATGCGAATGTGAGGGTGGTGGGTGGCTGGATAGCTGGTGTCGTATATCAGGTGGGCGGAGCCGACGAGCCAGAACCCGCAGTTGGAGCGCATGTGAATCTCCTCCAGCGCGGGAAGATTGTTGGGCATAGCACTATTACTGATAGCACCTTCCTTTTCGATGGTCTACGAGCGGGGACATATGACGTTAGGGCGACGACGGCTGACGGAGTTGTTTCAGATTTCAGGAATGGTATTGTCATAAGCGCCGCCGACAGCACAGAAATCCTTAGGTTCTATCTCGGTCTTCCTGATACAAGCATTCATCTCAGCTTCTCGCGCCTCCTGAACGAGCATGGTGACCCTGTAGACACCATGTCAGCGGTGGGACAGCATGGTATCCTGCACAAGTACCTCCGTGTCACTTACGCTGGAACAGACTCAGGCTATGTCTTCTATGATGAAAATACGAGCCGGGCGGCAATAAGAATCTCTGGTGATCCGGACATACATTATGTCCAACTGGCGCCGATCACAGGAAGCGATCCGATGTGTAGAGGTTTGGTGGATGTGGCAATCGACGTTGATGCGCTTGGTCTCAATGAAAGGGATCAGGCAACGGTCTCTTTAGTCTCATTGATCCTGGATGGGCTCCGGGTTGGGACTGCTGAAGATTTCGGAGATGATTTTACATACCACATTGGCATCATACCTTTCCCATTTGATTTGCACCTTTTGGCAGGTGGGTTCACTGGTGTGGAAGGTGGAGCGTTTGTTGCCACGGGTGGTGTTGAGCGTGGTAAGAGCTTTTGTTGGAATATTGGCAGGCCAGAGCTTGGCAGAGAGACAACCATGGAACTACTGCAGTACGTGGAGCATAAGGGAAGCGTGGGAGCATCCCTGGGCATTCCAACACCGGTTGGCGTCTCCGTCTCGTTGGACCTTTGCAGGACGAGTGTCGCATATGGAGGATTCTGCTCGGTGGCTGTGCCGGAGCATATGCTGAGGGGTCCGTTTGGAGGTGTGATTTTCCTCCAGATGATATACGCTGATTACCTCTTACCTGTTCGCCCCGAGGATGTCATTTTCACCTCAACGACACCATTTATCGTACTGAACGCGCTGAATCTGCTAAGGGCAAACCCATTCCTTTGCAATCTTTTCAGGTCGGATGAAAGTCCTTTCAGCTTGCCAATAGACACCCTGGAGCTGTCCAATTCGTTAGCCAACACTGTTGCGTTTAGTGTTGGTGCAGCCCTTTCGGGGGAAGCAACATGTGTCCCGCGCACTTCCTTCTCATTCGACCTGAGTGCAGTAGGTGTGGCAGGCGTCAGTATGGGTTTCTCGCTTCCTGTTCCAACCTCTGGAGCGGCCTCCTACAGGAATACCTACGAACTCGTCTATTACCCCCTAGAAGGTTATATCGGACCGCGCTTGACTCTGGCGCATACGAGCTATGATCCTCCGATACCACTCCCCTGGTTTCCAATCGACGAGGATGAGCTTTGCGAGGCATCTCTAGAGTTTGTGTATCAGCTTGCAGGAGGGGGTGGGGTTGCGCCGCTCTTGCCCAGGCTGGTAAAGATTGGCTTCAGGAACTGTGGCAGCACAATGCGTGTTGATCTTGAGATCGATGGTCGCGACTTTGGTGAGATTATTGAAAGCAGGAGAGACTCCTTGCCGATCATTTCCGGGCTTTTCGACCTATCAGATGTGTCAACACCTTCTGTCCTCGCAGGCCATGCGACCAGGGATGGACTATACAGGGAGTTCCATCTGGTAATAGAAGCCATTGAAGAGTGGGGATTTGACAACCCAGTCGCAATAGAGCTCGAATCGACCGAGTGGGCTGATGCCGGTTCGATGACTATCAAGTTGTCTGGTGAAGCCGCCTTGAAACAGATTCGTATAGGGGCCAGGGGCGGTGGACGCCTAAAGGCAGGAATGACGGTTGAGAAACGGAAAGGATTTCTTTGGAGAAGGATTCCACTCATGATGAGGGAGTCAAGGATAGAGCCTAGTGTCAACACGGAGCGTGTTGAGCAAGTTCAGACTGAGCTTGGCACGGTGCTGGGGAATCTGTGGGATGAACATCGTAACCCTGATTTCTTTCAGTTCCTGGCCCAAATAGTAGAAATTTTCAAAGAGCTCATAGAGGCTTGGAACGAGACATTCGTGCATCTTGTGAGTCCGAATGGCACAGCTGAGATAGATATCCCGCCCTACGCCTTCGAGGACAGCTGCGAACTCTACGTTGCAGAGGTTGCGGATTCACTTATGGAACTTGCATCCCCGCTGGACTTGCTTACAGGCGGCGGTGCTGCCTATGGTCAAGCCCTCATCTCGCCGGCAGTTGCCATCTATGGGACAGCAGCGTTGCAGAAACCCCTCACGGTCACATTTCACCTCAGCAGCGGACTTGAGGCAAGTCAGGGGGACTCGCTTGCCATGATGTTTATGGGGAGGACCGGTGGTTGGGAGACGCTTGGTGGAACTGTGGATCATGAAAGTGGTATCCTTATTGCCCAGAACTCAGCATATGGCGTGTATGCAGTGGGCTTGTACACTGAATCGGGAAGACCTGGGCCGGCAAATCTCACCGCTGAGAGCGGATACGAAGGCTGTGTGCCATTGCACTGGTTGCCACCTGACACAACAGTTGGCATTGCGTATTACAATATCCTCTATGCAGATTCGCTCGGTGGTCCTTACACTTTGCTCGCCCGTGATCTCGAAACGACGAGCTACGTCGATACGGGTGCAGTTGACGGTGTAAGAAGGTACTACGTGGTTTACTGCATGTACGAAGACGGGATTCAGAGCAACCTGTCAGAGATTGCAAGCGCAGTCGCTGGTCCGACAATGGTTGGCAAGGTCATACCGACGAATTGCTTGACGATGGTTTCGCTTCCGGTTGTACCGACCTGTGCGAGTGTGGACAGTGTCTTTGCCGATGATCTTGGTGGGAACCGTGGAAGATTTGGATGGGATGTGCGCGCTGGCTTCCCGCCCGACTGGGTGGGTGTCGATTCTGTCTCTTGCGGTCATGGTTACTGGATAATGGTGAATGACCCAGTCAGAGATTCGGTGTTGATTGATGTGGATGGATACTTCGCTGGCTATCCTGAGCCTGCTGTTTTGACGCTTCATCATGGATGGAATCAGATTGGGACTATGTCTAATCAGAGAGTCAGGTGGGATCAGTCCCTAAGAATCTTGGTACCATCCTCTACTTCGTGGGATACGCTTAGCCTCACAAATGCTGTACTTGCTGGAAAGATTTGCTCAGGGCTTTACAAGTATTTACCCGGGCTAGGGGATTACGTCTGGTACTCAGCGCTTGAGGGCTCTGGAACCATGCGACCGTGGGATGGCTACCTCGTATATTGCTTCGCAGATTCGCTCAAATTGGTCATGTCTCGGCTGGATGGCTTTCCTCATGCCTGGAGAGGTACTCCTCGCCGCAAGGCGACAGGATTGGACGGCGGGGATAGCTGGTTCATCAAGATTTCGGCCATTTTTCGCAATTTCGCCGACACTCAGAATTACTTAGGCATGGCGAACACTGCCCACGGAGGTCTGGATCCACTGGATATTTTGGAGCCGCCACCTGTTGAGACCTGCCCAAGGCTTCGTTTCGTGGTATCCCCCACTGACACAGAGGTTGCTTCACTATGCCGGGATGTGCGGGGTCCTCTTGGATCTGCCGCGGATTCGGTAGTTTGGAATTTAGAGCTACTAACCCAGCATCTGCAGGTTTCGCCCAGGCAGCCAAGACTGCCAGCAGGTAGGATGCTGGGTTCAGTATCTACTGGGGCTCACAGCGAACCCGCTAGGCTTGATACTATCCTCCTTACTTGGTCTGGGATGGAAGCTGTGCCAGAGTCACTAGGCATCATCTTGTACGCTTCCGGGACCGCAGTGGATATGAGGGACCAGGCGAGTATCAAGATACCGGTGGGGACTGCACCTCGAGTTATCTATCTGCGTATTGTTGCACAGACGACAGGAATCTTGGGTGCGCGGGCAGCCGCGCCGACGGTAGAACCAAGGAGAAAGACAGGCATCGTCAGCATGCGTCCGAATCCCTTCCGAGGGAACCTCACAGTCGCTTACTACCTCAAGGATGGGATGAAGCACTCGCTTCGCATATACAGCGTGACTGGTCAGCTTGTGAACACAATAGCTGAGGGTACTGGTGAGCCTGGTTTAAACACTGTGCTCTGGGACGGAACATCCTCGTCAGGTGCAAGGGTGGCTCCCGGGATCTATTTCTTGCGAATGGAAGCTGGTTCATACCTGGCAACGAAGAAGGTGGTGCTACTGAGGTAGGTTGGGAGTCTTAGGCTATCAGCCTGTCATTCCAGGTTCTCACTGGGATGGACCACTATTCACTGCGGCGGAGAACAGAGCTGGTGGTTCGACAGCTTGGATCCTAATCTCACCTTTTCTTTTGTTTGACGAAGGAATCTGCAGCAGTGAATTGACTTCCGCGCGACGGTCAGGGCCCGAGCCGACGGCCGCAGTGCGGGCACACCTTGGATATGGTGTCCCTAATTCTGATTGCCTCAACGAGTCCTGAAGCCAGGATACCAGCTGGCAGTGCAAAGACCCCGATGCCGAGAAGAGAAATGATTGAGCCGAGAAACTTGCCTAAGGGCGTTACAGGACTTATATCGCCATAGCCTACAGTGGTTAGCGTGCAGACTCCCCACCACATTGCGGCGGGGATGCTGGAGAATGCATCAGGCTGGGCTTCATTTTCAATATAGTACATAAGACTTGAGGAGATTACTAGCAACAAAAATACGGTGAACATAGTGATGGCGAGCTCCTCCTTCTTTGCACGCAGGACATCTGCAGGAATCCGCAGGGAAGTTGCATACCTGCCTATCTTGGCGAGCCTGAAAAGACGCAACAGCCGAAGAGCTCTGATGAAACGAAGGTCAAGAGGTATCAGCATCGGCAAGTAGAATGGCAAAATAGCCATTAGGTCCACAATTGCTAATGGTGTCACGGCGAAACGGATTCTGCCGACGACTGTCCGACTATACTTCGCTGTGGACGTACATGAGTACAGACGAAGGCAGTATTCCACCGTGAAGATCGCTACCGAGAATAACTCAAAGGCTCTCAGAAAGTCTCTGTGAGCGACAGCATAACTCTCAATGGTTTCAAGGAGTACGGCTATCACATTGGTGGAGATGAGCGTCAGGATGAAGACGTCAAAAACACGGCTGGCGGCATCACCGGCTTCAGCCAGTTCAAGTATCTGGAAGAGCCGCTTTTGGACCGATCCACTCATCTTAACACCTAGCTCCGCATTCTAGGACCAATTGCCAAAGATATCAAGGAGGTTCGCAGGTTGACTCGGAATGGAGGCGGCTTTCGATCTTACCAGGGCGGATTTTTCAGGGATGACAGGCAAGCCTGATCTATTCATATCGGCAGTTATGCACAAGGCTTATGTCGATGTCAATGAGCGTGGTACAGAGGCAGCAGCGGCAACTGGTGTGACCATGGCGCTATCTATGGCACCGATGCCGGCGAAGATTTTCAAGGCTGACCATCCTTTCATTTTCTTGATAAAGGAAAACACAACTGGC
>JALGWB010000080.1 GCA_025774405.1 bacterium | reverse complement strand
TCTCCTCGATAGTGCGCAGATCAGGACGTGCCCCCGGACTTATTGCCATATACTCTTCCTTTATCTGTGCCACCGTGAGAACATCGTCACCTATGCGTGCGACTATCTTCTGCTCACCCTTCTGACAACCCATTGCCGGAATCAGGAACAAAAGAAAAGCCAACAATAGAAATCTGCGTATCATCGCTTTGCTCCTTTCTTTTCGAGCCAAACTATCACATCACCTCAAACCCATTCAATACCTTTCTCATAAGCCTGAGGCGCTCATCTGCTGACTCAGGAACCTGTTTCAGGCGCACACACGGCTTTGATCCACTCTCGAGTTCGATGTCAACGTCCAGCCGCATGATCTGTTCAACCTCAGCCATTGAAATTCTACGATTCTCCATCGGTTCCAGAAGCATTGACGATGCCTTGACGACGACTCTTGAGATCTTTGCCCTTTGAGCCAGAATCCTCAGGCGCTGGAACTCAAGCAAGTAGTGTGCCTGGATCGGCAGACCTCCATAACGATCCACAAGTTCTGCTTCAAGATCATCAACAGCTTTGACCTCTCTTGTCTCAACAAGCCTCTTGTAGAAGAGAACTCGCTGTTTAGAATCCTCAACATAGCTATCGGGCAGATAGGCCGGCAAGTCGGTCTCGATCTTGGCCTCGACTCTCGGCTCCACTGGTTCACCCCTTATCTCCTTGACGGCTTCTTCTAACAGCTTGCAATAGAGATCAAAGCCAACCTCAGCAATATATCCGCTTTGTTGGGGACCGAGGATGTTACCGGCACCTCGAATCTCAAGATCACGCATTGCTATCCTGAAGCCGGAACCGAGTGCCGTAAACTCGGTGAGTGTCTTGAGGCGCTTGCGCTGTTCGTCGGTAAGGTGGTGTCTTCTCGGAACGACCAGATAGGCGTAGGCTCTATGCTTGGACCTGCCAACCCTTCCTCTCAGTTGATAAAGCTGCGCAAGACCAAGCGTATCGGCGCGATTAACTATAATTGTATTGACCGAAGGGATATCAAGCCCGCTCTCGACTATCATCGTAGATACAAGGATATCGTACTTGCGATTGACAAAGTCTAACATTATTCGTTCAAGATCCCGCTCTCGCATTTGACCGTGGGCGACAGCAACTCTGGCCTGGGGAACAAGACTGGCGACACGAGCAGCAACTGCATCGATCGACTCAACTCGATTATGCACGAAAAAGATCTGACCCCCTCGGTCCAGCTCACGCATCATCGCACTTACCAGCACTTCCTCGTCATAAGGCACGACTTCGGTCTCAACAGGAAGCCTATCCTTTGGCGGGGTATCTATTATCGACATATCCCTTGCCCCAAGCAGAGCCATATGCAGGGTGCGCGGTATTGGCGTCGCTGTGAGGGTTAGAACATCAAGCGTGGCTCTCATCTTCTTGAAGGCTTCCTTGTGGGCAACACCGAAGCGCTGTTCCTCATCTATGATCACAAGTCCTAAATCTTTCAACTCAACATCCTTCTGCAGCAGGCGATGTGTCCCGATGACTATATCAATGCGCCCATCGCGCAAAGCTTCAATGATGCGTTTCTGCTCCGGCCTGGTACGAAAACGGCTAAGCATCTCAACAATCACGGGGTACTCAGCCAACCGCTCCCTGAAGGTGTAAAAGTGTTGCTGGGCAAGCACAGTTGTTGGAACAAGTACCGCCACCTGCTTGCCATCCATGACTGCCTTGAAAGCCGCTCTTATCGCAACCTCGGTCTTGCCATAGCCGACATCCCCGCACACCAGTCTATCCATCGGGCGATCGCTTTCCATATCACGCTTGATCTCTTCAGTTGCACGCAGCTGATCAGGTGTCTCTTCATAGATGAACGATGCTTCGAGTTCCTTCTGCCAATGGGTATCAGGCTTGAAAGCATGCCCCGGACGAGCCTTGCGCAATGCGTAAATCCTTATGAGCTCCTCAGCCATCTCCTTTATGGCTTTCTTCGTTCTCGCCTTGATACGTTCCCAGCCAGCACCCCCGAGCTTGCTGAGGCTTGGCGGCTGGCCATCCTTGCCAATGTATTTCTGTAGAAGATCGAGCTGCTCGATAGGAACGTAGAGCTTGTCCCCGCCAGCGTAGTGAACAAGCAAGCACTCAGTCTCCCTGCCTTCTACCACAAGCCTTTCGACACCGCCATACTGGCCAATACCATGATTGACGTGTACGACGTAATCACCAACATTGAGGATGCGATAACTTTCGATCGGACCCTCGCCCCTGAAGCGCGGGTAGCGTGGACGCCGCCTGTATCTTCCAAAGATGTCACTATCAGTGATAACTTTCAGCTTCGCCTCTTTGAAGATGAATCCTTGCCTCAGTGCGCCGACACCGATGGTCACAGCACCACTGGCAACGGGTATGATCTCCTCAAGCCGCTCAACCTGACCCTCATTGTCACAAAGGACATAGATTCGATATCCTTTGCGGGCAGACTCCTCGAGGGAAGACCTCAGAAGCTTAAGGCTCCCACCAAAGCTTTCGGGAGCGCCGAAGTCGAGCATCACTGCATCCGACTTGGGCTTAAAGGTGGAAAACTCAAGCAATTTACCCTGATGACTATCAAGCACAGCATTGAGATCATCGAAAACCATCTCAGGCAATGGAAGGTGGTTCAATCGTCCATCAGCTTGATCATACCTTACGCGGGTTTCCTCCAGAATTTGATCGATCTTCTGATGCAGCTCTTCCGGCTCAACCAAGATCACGATTGCATCAGATGGGAGATATGATGTTACAGTTGACCGAGTTGAGTAGAAATATGGGGCGTAGGCTTCCAGTCCGTCGAAGAAGAAACACTCCTTTACATGAATTGCGACCTCCTCAATCCTCCTGCCCCGCAACCGCTTTCGCTTAAGATGTGTCATAAAGGCCTCAATTGCACGTTGGTCGAGCACAATCTCTTTCGCTGGTACTATCGTGACATTTTCGAGATGCCCTATCGAACGCTGGGTGATTACATCGAATTCCCTTATCGATTCAATCTCATCGCCAAGAAACTCAAGGCGAATTGGATTGTCCATGCTTGGTGGGTAGATGTCCACAATGCCGCCACGTATGCTGAAAGTTCCAACCTCCTCAACAACCGTAACACGCCTAAAACCAGACTCAACCAGTCTCATTAGGAGGTCACCGAATTTGACATGCGCTCCCTTGCCGATCTTGATCAGGCTTCTGGCAAGATCATCCCGAGGAATGATATGTCTCAGAAACGCTCGAATCGGGGTAATAACTATCAGCTGTTCTTTGACCAGTAGCCGGGAAAGGGTCTTCAGGCGCTGACCTACGATGCCTTCGTGGGGTGACAGCTCATCATAGGGCAGAATTTCCCAGTCAGGGAAATAGAGCACATTCTCACAGCCAGCCACACTTTCTATATCATCTTTGAGTCGCTCGGCCTCATCCGGGCAGACGATGACTAAGGGACGCTTGAGTTTCTGAAAGAGTACAGCGATAACGACTGACGTGCTTGAGCCAGTCAAGCCCCCAACAGCAACCCTGGGTCGAGATTCCACCGCATCAAGCAAACACTTGATACCATTAGAGGCTTTGAGAATCTCAAGAATGCTCGCGAGCATTGCCAATGCCAGACCTGCGCAACAAGGACATGAAATTCGAGGCAATCAAACTTTCAGCAATGACCAGTATCAATAAACCCCAAAGAACATACTTAAGCAGATCGCGCCCCTGCCTGAGGAGCGAGATGCCTTCGGCAATATCATCCGTGGCTGAGACAACGTTGAGATCAGCATCACCGAAGGCATCCCTATATGCATCAGGCTGCAACCTGGCGAGATCGGATTCCCTGACGTCAACATTGACAGCAAAAACAGTAAGCGTCTCATCTTCGGTCCTCAAAAAATACACACCAGGTTCATCAGCCACCCTGATTCTGTATCGCTGGGTTTGACCGATTACCTCCGGGAATTGCCGGATCTGCCCGGTTGGACCGTCGAGTACAACCTCGCCACCTACACGCCGAGTTCTCATAGCTATTTCATGACCAAGCAAATAGGATGATTTCAAGGTCAATTGTGACGACACATAGATCAGCGCTTCATGTAAGAGCGGCACGAACTGCCCCGTGGCAACGAAATCATTCCAGAAACCATCGTCTGAACTTGCGAAAATCAACACACCTTGTCTCGGCTCTATCACCGCCGGAGATCCATCTGAAAACCACGCTATGACTCTCGCCTGAGCCGGCACCAACTTTAGAAAACTGAAGAAATTCGCTCCTTCAAATGGGCTCTCGCCCATCTTGAACTTGCTAAAGATCGGATGCTCCCACGCAACCTTGTCAATTGTATAGAAACCTGCCGCACCACCGACCTGGGCATTGTCAATAGTAACATTTCCAAATATGGGTAACAGCTTCCGATTGTAAGCTCCGACGTCAGTCTTATCCCCCAGGAATATGATTACGCCACCGCCACCCTCGATGTAGTCTGAAATCGCCTCAACCTCGAGTGGTGCAAACCGATTGACATTGGAGATAACAAGCCCATCAATGTCAGCTATATTCTCCGTATTGATCGCTCCAGGTTCAATCTCTGTAACCTCAAACCGACCAGCTCCTCTGGGCGCAAGGGCTGTCTTGATGTAATAGGAATCCCCAACCACTGCGATTTTCCTCCTGGCCGATGAATAGGCAAAATATCTTCGGTCATCGATTGGCAGCCTGTCTTGTGCAATTGAAACCTCACCCCAAAGTGCCCCTCGAATATGTGGAAGCTCGAATGATTCGGTTTCCTGGCTTCCGTCATTCGGAGAAAACACCCTACGGTCGAGCAGACGATCTCGAAGATAAGCCTCTACAACGCGACCGGCAACACCCTTACCGCCGTATCGCTCAAGTGTGACATCCATTTGGACATAATCCTCCCCGACCGGGAGCCTCAGGGTTATATCCTTCACACATGCGTTGGCAGTCTCACCTCCAAGATCGATCAGCATAACTTTGAGGTCCTTCATGTTGGAAACAAGCTGAGGATTCTCATCCAAACCATCCCAATCAGCCTTCTGCATGTCGGAGATGACGTAGAGCTCCCTTGCCGGAAGACTTGAAGATGCAACAATTTTGAGAGATTTCCTTATGGTTGATACCATATCGCCTGGAAGTTTTGAGCAATGAAGTTTCATCACTTCACGCCGAACATCCTCAAGCCCCCTTGCACCATAGGCCCTATTTTCGGAATCTCCAGCAGTCAACATTAAGTGGACCTCATCGGATGAATCGAAATATTCAAGCACCTCAACTGCTTTCCTCCTGGCAATCTCAAACAGTTGCTCACCATCATACTCACGAAGCATACTCAGACTATTATCCAGAACGACCGCCGCCGCTGTTGGAAGATGCCCCCGCACAACTTTTCCGCCGGTCAATGTCGGGCGAGCCAATGCAAGTGCAAGCAATAGCATTATGAGAATCCTCATTATCAAGAGGAGAAGCTGTCTGAGCTGAAATCGCCTGGTTTTCTTTCGCATCAGACGTCTCAGGAACTCCAGGGAAGGAAAATCAACTATGATTACACGCTGTCTGTGCAATAGATGTATAACAAGTGGCACCAGCGCCACAAGTGCTGCAAGAAGATATGAGGGATGAAGAAAGCCCATAGCCAGCTACCTAACCCAACCGCTGCCGCTTCTCAAGGTAGGAGAAAAGGGCAACATCAAAACTCGTTGCAGTGCTCAATGGAACGTAGTCAATGTTACTCTGTCTGAGAACCGTCCGATAGCGGTCTATCCAATCACCTACTCTCCTGCGATACTCTCGCCCGATTTCCCAGGGAACAGCCGGCACCTCCTCACCCGTTTCAAGGTCCCTCAGGATAACCTCGTGTTCGAAGGGGAACTCTATCTCATAGGGATCAAGCACATGGAAGACGATCACCTCGTGCTTTCGATGACGAAACAGCTTCAGACCCCTTATTACGCGATCCTCATCGTCAAGCAAGTCTGAAATCAGGATAATGAGCCCACGCCGCTTGACTCTTTGAGCCAGCTCACGCAGGCAAAGACCAAGGTCGGTCTCCTGGCTCGCTGTAAGATTGGAAAGCTCCTTCAGGATTACATGGAGATGATGTCTGACAGATCTCGGGGGAATATATCGCCGCGGCTTTGTATCAAAGGTGAGCAACCCCACAGAGTCTTGCTGCTTGAGCATAAGATAAGTAAGCGATGCAGCAAGATAGCAAGCATATTCAAGCTTGGTTATCTTCGCTGATGTGTAGGCCATTGATCCGCTTGCATCGAGGATAACGTAGGCTCTTAAATTTGTCTCTTCTTCGTATTCCTTTATGTAGAAGCGATCGGTTTTGCCGAAGACCTTCCAATCGATGTAGCGAATGGGGTCACCTGGCATGTATTGGCGATGCTCAGCAAACTCGACCGAGAAGCCCTTGTATGGTCCACGATGGAGCCCGGATACAAAGCCTTCAACCACAAGCCTCGCCTTTATATCCATCCCCTTGAGGCGCGAGATCACAGCTGGGTCAAGATATTTGCGATAGTCCTCAGTCGCTTTCAACTTCAGGCACCTCACTGAGTAGCCTGTCAACGATGTCAACCGATGTTATGCCATCAGCCTCTGCATTGAAGTTGGTGATGATTCTGTGGCGGAGCACAGGCTTGGCAACTGCCTTTACATCCTCACAGGTCGGCGTATAGCGTCCCTGCAAGATCGCCCTTGTCTTTGCACCCAGGATGAGGTATTGCGATGCTCTCGGACCAGCACCCCAGCTGACCCAGTCCCTTATGAAGTTAGGGGTCCCATCACTACCCGGGCGAGTTGTCCTGACGAGCCGCACTGCGTACTCGACAACATGCCTCGGCACAGGGACCCGACGAACGAGCCGTTGCAGCTCGATTATCTCGCTTGCATCGAGAACGCGCTCAAGATCAGGAGCGTAAGCGCTGGTTGTTGTCTCAACTATCTCAATCTCCTCAGCCGCACTCGGGTAGTCGACATAGATGTTAAACATGAACCGATCAAGCTGTGCCTCAGGCAAAGGATATGTGCCTTCGAGCTCTATCGGATTCTGCGTGGCAAGTACGAAGAAGGGAAGATCAAGCTGATAGGTCTCGCCCGCTGTTGTCACCTGCCGCTCCTGCATCGCCTGAAGCAACGCCGCCTGCGTCTTGGGGGGTGTACGGTTGATTTCATCTGCCAGGACTATGTTGGCAAAGACCGGACCTTTGACAAATCGAAACTGCCGTTTGCCTGTTGTGCGATCTTCCTCGATTATTTCCGTCCCCGTGATATCTGCTGGCATCAGATCAGGGGTAAACTGGATTCGACTGAACCTGAGATCCAGGATGCGGGCAATGGTGCTAACGAGCAGCGTCTTGGCAAGCCCAGGCACACCAACGAGCAGGCAGTGTCCGTCGGACAGCAAGGCTATGAGCATCTCCTCAATGACCCGATCCTGCCCAACGATGACCTTCTTGACCTGCTCTATGATCTTGCTTCTGGCTGCATTAAGATTCTCAACGGCAGCGATATCTCTTGCTTCTTCCTTCACTTGCTCTCCTCCAGAACTTGGTTTCATGTTCCCACCCTAATCAACAATACCGAAGGGCTTTGGTTCACTGGTAACCTTGGGTTGCGTCATCAGGATCCCCTCTATTGTGTATCGCCCTAACGAAAGCGCCTTGCCAGTCCGAGTCATCTGGTTCCAGGTTACCTCATATGTGATTGTTGCATCTGGGTCGAGGATGAGCGCGGAAGTAACCTGGGCAAACATCACTCCCTCAGACCACTGCCAGAGAGGAGCATCCCCCTTTCCCACGATGAAATCATACCTCTGAGCCGTCGGGAAGAAGATCTTGAGGCTTCTCGAGGTCGTGTTGGTCACTCTGAGTTTCATTGTGATCGGCTCACCAATTGCATAGCTACCCTGATCAAGCTCAACCGTGACCACGAGCGAGTCTGCTTGGGCCGGGGATTGTGGAGTCACCTCTTCACCTCTCGGCTTGCGTTTGCACGAACATGCCAAACAGATACCCATCACCATCAAGACTGTCAGAACTCTGGCGATGCTGTGCCTGGAAAACATTGTCTCCTTTCAGGGGAAAGCTAGCCCATTGGCATGATTTTACACTCAAAACTAACAAGCCATTGGCGCTCCTGTCAAATCCTAACACGAGTGAGGTGAATAATCATCGACCTGGGAGATGTCCTCTCGGAAACCATCCCCCCAAAGGTTTGTACCTACCGATAGAGGGCTTTGATGGTACCCCAGGTTGCAGGCTGAGTTGCAGGGCTCCCTGTACAGA
>JALGWB010000079.1 GCA_025774405.1 bacterium | reverse complement strand
TGGGTGTCATCCTGATAGCTGTCGTTGGGACTCTCATCATAGCTGTGGCACATGGTGCAGTTGATAACATTTCAATGGCAGCCAAACAGCAGGCTTTCAAGATGGGTTTGATCGGACTTCTTTCGGAGGTTGTGATCATTGTTGTCTCAGCACTATTTGCTATCACAATAATCGGCATACCCATCTCGATGCTCATTGGATTGGCAGCCATTGTTGCCTTCGTAATAGGCTATACGGGGATTTGTGTTGCGATAGGTAGGCGCTGGGGTAATCATGTTGGACGTTCCGCTTACTCAAGCTTCATGCTTGGGATTATCTTGCTTCAGGCACTCGTTATAATTGGCGGCATTGTTGGGCTTCCGGGAGGCGCGCTCGGGATCCTCGGTTACGTAATCTCCTTGATTGGATGGGCAATTATCTATGTTGCGGCCACTGTTGGGCTCGGTGCCGTAGTCATGACGAGATTTGGCACAAAAGCCGTCGAACCGACCCCTAAAGCTCAACCGTAGGAGGGCCGTTAAGGAAACCGCTGGGGTGATTCGGAACCATTGCTTTGCGGCTCTGATCGCCAGTGACGATGACTAGGGGCTATGGGACGCAATGCGGGCCCCGATGACCGACCAATTGTCTGAGAAGCTCGAATATTCACCTTCGACTGAATTGGGAGAAAGATAGATTCTAAGGGTTGTTCTCAGCAGACCAACATCGTTGGTATCCACAAAGTATGCAATGCTTGCTCCAACCACGTTTGTCAGCTGTGCAACCAATCCGCCGCCATAGGCAGTTGCTTTTTGCCACTTGCTATCCTCATTTATGACATCGAGAAACAGCGTAACTTTTCGCTTGAGAAGCATGAGAGCGATACCACCTTCAAGGTATCTTCTAGCATCACTTTTACCTCTTAAGTTCCTTCCGACCAGACCTATGGTGAAATGTCTCCCCACGGCTGCCATGGCTCCACAGTCAAAGTTGAATCCGCTGCGCCATTTGCCTGTGAAGCCAAGAGCCAACCTGCTTGAGACAGGAGGAGCAATTGTCAAGAGGTAGGTATTCTTCCTTTCCTTTGATCGACTATCGCGCATAATACCCAGTCCAAAGCCCCTTGACTTTGCCAGGAAAAACTGACTCGTCACTTTCAAGTCATCACCTGAATACGTTCCTTTCCAGGCATAGCCAAGGTAGTATGTCCTTGACATTCCAACGCCCGCTGGATTGCAGAGCATGGATGTCTCATCGGTTCGTAGTGCGACCGAAGGTATTCCGGGTGGAAGATGGATCTCCCTGAATACAAAGGTTGAATCAAGTGATGTTTCCTGGGCTCCAAGCTTTGCACCCGAGACCAGCGTAACTGAAAGGACAAGGAGCAGAGCGAGTGGCACATGGCGCGTTGTCGGCTTTGGAACACCTAGCAGACGTGCAAATGACTTTCGATGCTCTTGAGATCTCATCATTCTAGCCGGTGAATGACTTCCTTTTCAGCCTGAGTTCCTTAAGCTTTGCAAGCAGACTCTTTGCTCGATTGTGCTCTCTGGTACCGGGAAAACGCTTCATGACAAGCGAGAGCACATCGCTTGCACGGTCATTGTCGCCGATCTTAGCATAGGCAAGCCCCAGGTTCAAATAGACCTTTGGCATCATCTCATCTGGTAGGCTGCGGGGATTGTTTGACTTGGCTTCGATCAAATATTCAAAGTCTCCCGCGGCTGTTCTCAGGCGCTTCAGGAAACCTGGTAGAACAAGTGCAGTGAAGGCGCGTATTGTTCTTGCACTTATGTTGGTTGGATCAAGTTTCACCGCCCGGTCGAGTTTGCGAGCAGCAATGATTGAATACCAAATGCGTTTAAGCAGTGAGCTCGATCGCCGTGCCTTTATCGTGAGAAGGCTGCCGGCGATGGAAAGGGCTTCCACATTCTCCTTATCTCGTTTCAGGATTCGAGTAATCGATGTTTCGGCTTTGGTGAATGCTTCGCTGCTGCCCTGCATTGCAAGTCGGTGGTAGTAGCGTGAGGCTTCAAGCAGCAGCTTGACATTATCAGGATCGATCCTCAAGCGTTCTTCAATTTGATCGAGGAGGCGGCTTCGTGATCCGGGGGCCGAGTTGCTATGGTTGGTTTCATCGTTGCTGTTAAGCTCGCTCACCTGGAAAGACCTCTCAGGTTGAAAACATGGCTCCTTGTCTTTGCTGTCTTGCTCCTTGAGCCAAAAAGACCAACTATAAATCCGAGAAGACCGCCTCCTTTATCATCCTCGTCACCGCCCAACCATGAATCTATTTCTCGGACACGATCAGCGCTCAGCGATCGGATCTCGGCAGAGACTGTGACATAATAATCGGCGAGCGAGTCGAGTATGTTGAGTGGACAGATTTCCATACGTTGTTGGTTACAGACCAGATGAATCAGTTCAGCCACATCGGTTGTACCGATTCTACGCTCAGGATCGCCGTCGAAGGTTGTTATACAGAAAAGCGTATCCCAGTTATCGTAGTTGATTCGATAGGAGAAGGAAGCCGAGGTTATGAGCTTGTCATACCAGCTGGATCTATCAAGCCAGACATCGACACGATACCTGAGCAGGGCCGGAATGCCATCTCGTAGATCTCTGAGAAGATCGGTATCGATTCCCTCGTAAAGGCGAAAGTCAATGCAGAGATATCCATCATCGTTGTAAATATCTGAAAGCGTCAGCCTCGGTTCGGACCACGCACGCCCCGGCGTAAGCAGGAGGATTGCAGCCAACAGCGCCAGTAGGTAACATAATCCTGACCTCATACAGGGGCTCCTTGTAACTACTGGACTGGTCAAAACATGCGGCTGGCTCTGACCAGCACAATGACCGGTCTTTCATCTTTATCATAGAGCTTCGTCAGACCTTTGGCAACGCCGAGCGTAAAGCTGTGCTCGCCTGGATCCTCGTGTCGAAAAGCCACCCCAACATCGACCTTGAGTTTCAAGCTTCTCCAAATATCATCTGCATCCCATTGATCTCTCGGCACAGCGCCTACCGCATCACCCGCATCTGAGAAGAATACTATTCCCTTCTGATCCCCCAGGGAATACACGTATTCAAAATTGGAAAGCACCATATGTGTTCCCTGGAACTGCTTGTAACCATAGCCTGGTAGGGTACCGATACCGCCAACAGCGAATTGCTTCGGAAAGAAGAACTGGGGTTCGGTTCGACAGACTCCATCGACGCAACAGCTCGCACAATGACTGGTCACGTCCAGCATCCCGGCTTTAAGCCTTAGGGAGATCTGCTGGTCTGGTGAGATTTTGAAATAGTGCCTCAGATCACCAGCATATCTCTCATAAGAATAGTCGCTTCCCCATTCCCTTCGTGCCCATTCGCTTGACAAGCGAAGCCACGTACCCTTGGTCGGTGTCTTGGTGGGCTCTCGCCTTGTGTCGAGCTCGTAAGAGAACAGCAGTGAGTGAATGTCTATCTTGCTACACACTCGCATACCTGTCTCACGATCTGTACAGATCTGCACCGAGTTGCGAGGATTGGGCCGAAAGCACTTGTTCTTTCTGAAAAACAGTGAAGTGTGGGCTCTCGTCTCCAGAGGACGGTATTCATCTTCACTGTAAGCGAGTTTCAATGTGTGCTGTTTCCATGGGTGCAGGGCCACGAACGCGGTAGCGCCACGCAGATCGAAGTAGTCCATATAGTCTTGTTTCAGGAATGAGGCAACAAGGAGGTTTTCAAAGTCAGATATGAGTTCACGATCGTTTGATTCTGTCTTGTCGTAGATGCTTCCGCCGATGCTCAATCTGAATGGAGGAACCAGGGGTTGCTCTACCTCAAAGGAGTACAGCCAGCGCTTACGCTTGTAAGAGTAGCCGCCCTCGAGCCTGAATCTCGGCATAGGGAAGTAATTCCTTGAATCGCTGAGTTTGAGTCCGAGGTACAGTCCATCCACGCGATTGTAGTCAAGCGCTCCTGACAGACCGGGCCTTTCTTCTTCGGTGGTTCTAACTGTGAACGTCTTCCGCTTCTTGCGGGGATGCAGGACGAACTTGGTCATATAGCCGCCCTTACCATCGGAAACCATCTTATCGGGTTCGTCTGGATCAGCGACCCATTTGCCATCGATGTAGAACTTATAGAAGTGTGTGCCGGGCTTAAGCGGAATTGTAATTGACCAGAGCCCGTCCTCGTCCTTTGCCATGCGAATGCCTTCTGGATCCCAGTTGTTCCAGCTGCCCGTCACCCTTATATCTTCAGCCTCTGGACGATCGAGCGTGAAGCGTACAGGGACATACTCGCTCTTCCTTGAATAAGCGGCTAAGGGGGTTGCCCAGCCACCCCTACCATCTGCAACCCTGGCATCGACATCTGGATCAGGAACCCATTTGCCATCGATGTAAAACTTGTAAGTATAGTACCCGGGCTCAAGAGGCACGGTAACCGACCATACGCCTGTCCCACTTTTGGTCATCTTAATGCCATCTTCATCCCAGTTGTTCCAGCTGCCTGTCACTCTGACATCTTCGGCCTCCGGGCGATCGAGGCTGAAAATGATCTTGACCAGTTCGGTCTCTGTTGAGGGCCGCCTCGATTTGACAACCAGAGGAGTGGCGTAGCCTCCTTTACCGTCAGGTACTTTCTCCTCCACGTCCGGATCCGGCATCTCGGTGCCATCGACAATGAACTTGTATTGATAGGAGCCTGGAGCGAGGGTGACTGTGGTCTTCCAAACTCCCTCTTCGTTCCTTTCCATCTTGATGCCATCCCTGTCCCAGTCGAGCCAGTCCCCGGTGAGGCGCACATCATTTGCCTCCGGAGCATAAAGGCTTATCACATAGGTCATTCCCTCCCGATATATGCCGGCTTCATGCGATTGGAGTGTCTTCGCACCGCCCATGTCTATTTCAATGATTTCACCCTCAGTCTTGGCGCCTGCCTCAGCTGTCACTTCACCGAAGGTTGCAACAACATCTCCAAGAACTTCAGCTGTTGGCCCTAAGGTGATATCGCCTGCGGTTGCCACGACGTCGCCGGTGACTTTACCGTCGATTCTTATGTCACCACCTATGGCAACGACGTCCCCTTCGACCACCTCCCCCTCCGCAACATGAATATCCTTTCCGAACTTGACGATGTCTTTCGAGATTGATTCGTACTTCTGTTCACTGATCGCCTCGTCAGTTGGAGCAAGGCCTTGAGGATTCTCCACCAGATCCCCTTTGACGATCGAACCAGGTTCCTGCTGAAGGATGCCGCCTATGACAACAGCATCGCCTTCTATAACCGAAGTCGATGCGAGATACATCGAACCGCCGATTACAACTGCACTGCCATTGACTCTCCCATTGATGGTAAGCCCGCCGCCGATTATGACGATGTCACCGTATATCGTCTCGTCCTCAGCAACTGTGTATCCGGAACCAATTTTCACTATGTCGCCGTTGCCAACGGAGATATCTATGCCGAGTTCGTCGATAAGCTGCTGCGCATTGTACTGACTTTCCTCAGCACTGCTATCGAGATTGCCCATAGCCAGTGGATCGGCCTGTACATTGAAGGGAATCACAACACACGCCAAAACCACAAAAAGCAAAACCTTGCTGGTAGCCATTTTTCTCACTCCTTTTTGTTCTGACTCCGGATGTTAGCCCATAACCCTCTGCTGTGCAAGCGAGTTGTCAGTCCATGTAAAGCTTGCTGAGAAAATAAAGCCCGACAACCTGCACCGATGCATAAGCAATCACGATCTCGACCAGCTCCATTATCATACCGATTTGCTTGCCAATCCCTTTCATAACTCATCTCCTTGAGTCCAGGGGGTGGCACATCTCGATTACCAGTAATGCAACGGATGTGCCAGCAAGCTGCCCTAATGCACTGGATCTAATCTTTCTTATCTTGTGATTTTACAAGGAGTTGGGTATGCAATCTGGTGCAGAGGCAAGGGATGGCGGCCTTATGGTGTCAGTCTGACACGCTTGGCACTGACAGTGACACACCCTTGACGTAGGCGCCGGGGTCGGGTTCAGACTTTGGAGCGAAGCGCTATTGCCCATCCGGACGCTCGATCCCGTAGCGGCGCAGCTTTCTATGAAGATTGGCACGATCGATGCCCAGTCTTGATGCAGCTTTTGATATGTTCCAGCTTGTATCCTTCAGGGTCGAAACAATGAGCGATTTCTCATAGGCCTCAATTCGCTCACTTAAAGTCCCTCCAGTTGAGATGGGTTGCTGCTGCTGGAAGATCTCGCGTACGTGTTGTGCCCTTATGACTGAACCATCAACCATGATAACCAGCCTTTCTATGGCATTCTTGAGCTCACGCACGTTACCCGGCCATTCATAGGATATCAGGGCTTCGATGGCTCCTGGGCTGAGCTCCTTGACGGGTTTGTTATTCTCTTCACAGAAGAGCTGGACGAAGTATGGAGCCAGCAGCGGAATGTCGTCTTTCCTCTGGCGCAGCGGTGGAACATGAATCGGTATGACGGAGATTCGGAAGTAGAGATCTTCACGAAAATTGCCACGCTTGATCTCGGCTACAAGGTCTTTGTTGGTTGAAGATATGACGCGAACATCGACCTTACGTGGCTGCTTCGCTCCAACCCGCTCAACCTCTTGTTCCTCAAGGACACGCAATAGCTTTGCCTGAGTCTCAAGGCTCATGTCACCGATTTCGTCCAGAAGAAGGGTGCCACCATCAGCCATTTCAAACTTGCCTTCCTTGGCTGAAACGGCACCTGTAAAAGCGCCCTTCTCGTATCCGAACAGCTCACTCTCAATGAGATCCTTGGGAATCGCTGCACAGTTTACTTTTACGAAGCGTCCATCACGACGGGGACTATTCTCATGAATTGCTGCTGCCACAAGCTCTTTGCCTGTGCCATTTTCACCGGTGATGAGGACTCTTGCAGAGGTAGGTGCGGCCCTGGCGATTTCATCTCTCAGCCTTCTCATCGGTTCGCTTTCGCCAATCATCCTTCTTCGCTTCTGCAATTCCGTAAGAAGCTCAACATTCTGGCGTCTGAGTTCGATCATTCTGAGTGCATTTTCGATGGTCAGCAAAAGTCTATCGACCGGGTCGAAGGGCTTCTCGACAAAATCGAGTGCGCCCAGTTTTATCGCAGTCACCGCTGTGCTGATAGTTGCCGCTCCCGATATCATGATCACTGGCAAATCAGGATGGTCGGCTTTTATGCGACGAAGAGCTGCTAGACCATCGACGTCCGGCATAACAACATCGAGTAACACCAGGGAGATGGGTTGTGCCCTTATGATTTCAAGGGCGGTCTCCGCACTTGATGCAGTCAGACTCTCGTAACCTTTGTCCTTGAGTAATCCAGATAAGCTCCTGAGAATGTCATGATCGTCGTCGACAACGAGGATGCGCCACTTTTTCAAAATCATCCCTCCCCTTTCTCGGCAACCGGTAGATCTACTCTAAAAGTCGTACCATGAGGGCTGCTATCGAAAGTTATTTTGCCACCGTGGTCCTTGACAATGCGATGTACAAGGGCAAGGCCAAGCCCGCTTCCCGAGGGCTTGGTTGTATAGTAAGGATCGAAGATTCTTTCCCTTATTTCTTCTGGGATTCCGGGTCCGCTATCGGAGATTTCGAGTCGAACATGATTCTTTCCCTCGGTCTGGGCAAGGGATAGGGTCCTTATGGCAAGGGTTCCGCCCGATGGCATAGCTTCGACTGCATTCTTGATCAGATTCTCAGTCAATCGGCGGATCTGTATTGGATCAGCAAGAACATGTGGTAAGCCTGGAGTGAGTCTCATCACAACAGTGATCCCCTCTAAGGTTGCTTCGAACAGCCTTATGACCTGTGTAACTGTCTCATTGAGATCGAGCGGTTCGGGCTTGGGCTCTGGCATCTTGGCAAATTCACTGAAGCGATTTGCCATGGCGATGAGATCTTCGACCTTTCGAGCCATTGTTTCAAGCATGTCAGGAATCTCACTCTGCTCTGGAGCATCCTTGAAGCGCTCTTTCAGGCGGTAGATTGTGGTCTGGAGAGGGGTGAGGGGGTTTCTGATCTCGTGGGCAATTCTTCTGGCAACATCACGCCAGGCTGCCAGGCGTTCTGCTTTTATGAGATCCAGCTTGTACTGCTTCAAATCTGTGGTCATCTTGTTGAAGGCTTCGACCAGACTCGCTATCTCATCTCTTGCCTCGACGCTCACCTTGAAATCCAGATCACCCTGAGCGATACGTTGAGTTGCTATTGCAAGCTGTTCGATTGGATGGCTTATTCGGCGTGCTATGATTCTTGCGATGATGAAAGATGCAATAACCATGATTCCCACGATAACTGATATAATTGCGATTAG
>JALGWB010000078.1 GCA_025774405.1 bacterium | reverse complement strand
CATTCGAGGGCGAGCTGTGTGACTGCCATACCCTTGGCGCGGATGGCTACGGTGACCTTGCACTGAAGTTCTCAATTCCAGCTCTTCAGTCTGCTTTGCGGCTCGACGAGGTGGCGGGTGATACGGTTGAGGTTACGATAAGTGCAAGGCTGACCACGGGTGAGTGGATAAGTGGCAAGGACTGCATATGGGTGCTGCCTGAACGACGTTTTGCTGAGCCGGTTAGCTTCATTCAGGGCTCGCTTGTTCGATCAGGCTCCAATGATTTAATTGATCTCAGCTTCATTACTGAATCAGCCGGAGTTGTCTATCTTCAGATTTTTGACGTGCATGGTCGGGCTGTCAGGACGATGACCCAGCAGGTCTCCTCAGCCGGGGTTTGTGAGGTTGGCTGGGATGCTACAGATGACACTGGAGCACGCGTACCTACCGGCATCTATTTTGCCCGAGTGCATGGCGAACAGGGTTCAGCCACCAAGAAAGTTGTCATTGTAAGATAGACGCAATCGGTCTGTCGCCAAAGACCCCCGAATGATCGGCAATTCGGGGGTCTTCTCTAGTGAATCTCGGTTAGGTCTGTGCATGACAGATCTCGAAGTGATCCGCCGGCAGGATTCTGCCTGGAATGGTCATGGGCAAAGCGATCCGGTGTGAATCCAGGAAAGCCTATTGGAGTCCGCCACGAGCCTCCACAGCCTCACTGCGGTCGCTATTGCACAAGCACAATTTTCCTGGTGGCGCTGAACTGAGGCCATCTTGTAGAAGTAGACACCGCTGGATACTCGCTGCCCAGCAGTATTGGTACCATCCCAGTGCACCGAGTACGCTCCAGGATCCAGCCTCCTGTTCTCCAGGGTCTTCACCAGCTGACCCATCGCATTATAGATCTTGATGGAAACATCACTGGTGCGTGCAACCTCGAAGCGGATGCTGGTCGAAGAAGTCATCGGATTGGGCGTGTTCTGACCAAGCGCCCAGCGGAAGACCGGTTTACGATCAACGGTCACATCCGCACCGGCTATTGCCGGTAGCCCGAAGAGCTCCTCGAGAATGGTCTTCATCAATTCAACGCGACCATAGTAGTAGCCTGGGTTGAATGCGGGAAGACCCGATGGCGCACTACCATCGCACTCCGTCCTGACGTGGTTGACGAAGGCGCAGAGGTCATAGTTGACAAAGACACACTGACCACCTTCGTCACGCTCGACATAGATGGCACCATCGGCTGGATCATACTGCGGATCAGGATTGAGCACATAGAGCAGCGGCTGAGCCGAGTAGCCAGTAGGTGGAGCGGTGTTCGTCACCACATAGCTCATGTCCTTCAGATATGGACACTCCCTGTAGACGACAAGTGAATCCAGGAAAGTCGGATTGATTGTCTTGGGAGTCCCAAAAATGCTCACTGAAGGAGCAGCTTGCAGATAGATGTACGGCTTTGTGAATGCTGACTCCATCTCCTCCTGATATGTGCAACCCATGATGCCGCTGAGGAACTCCCCACCGAGTGAATCCTCTCCAACCACTGACATGTTGTAGGCAATACGATCACCACAAAGCACCACCTTACCACCATCGATAAGGTACTGCTTGAGCGCACGCTGTGCCTCTGCATCAAACAGATAGTTGGAGAAATACGGACCCGTGAACCACACAACCGCATCATAGAAACCGTACTCGACCGGATGAATGTGGATGTTGCTGCCAGCACCGCTTATGTCAAACTTGTCATAGCAGTAGCCAGCATCCTGCAACGTGTTCTCGTAGATGTCCTCAAGCGGCATGATGTTGCGCTGCCATACACGGTGCATAGTCATAGTTACGTCTGCCGTAACCGTCGACCAGCAGAATCTTGGGAACATCAACGCTCTCTGCCAACAACGGCATGATCGAGACGGTGAAGTAGTCCTCACGCGTACCTGTGTGATCAGGATCTGAAGGATTGGCACGGCCAGGGAAATAGTCCTCATTGCCCAGACCGTCCTGACACCAGACATAGTACCAGATCTCCGTACCCTTCTGCCACCTGCCACCAGGAAGCCCGAAGTCAGTGGCATCAAATGTGGCTGTATACTCACCACCGAGTTCCGGATGGTTCGGATCGTAGTCGAACCGCTTATCCATGGTGACGTAGTGCCAGGTAGCTCCCTCATCGACGCTTCCATACAGCCTTATGTCACTGACGTTGTCCTTATCAGTGGCTGTGACGTAAAGCTGCTGACCATACGGAAGCTCGTTGGTATACGGAGGCCCAGCATAGTAAGAGAGCGTGTCAGGATCATACGCATCAAAGAACGAGTTATAAAGTGGCAAACTGTCGTAGAAGGTGTCCTGGAAGATGTCGATCACACGAGCACTGAAGATGGTCGCGTCTCCATTAAAGAAGCCGATGGAGACATTGTCAACCATGTGATCGGTCTTCTTATGCTTTCCACGACAGAAATCAGTGGGAGATGACACGTCCATCAGGTCCCAGGCAAACTGCATCGAGTCAGCGCTTGGCCCGTAGAATGGTGTTACATCCTCCTCACGATCAAAGTTCCAGAAGAAACAGCCACCGTAGATGATGAAACCATCGATGTTGATCCAGGGGCACCACCGACCGTAATTACTATCATAGAACCTGACTTTGGTGTCAGTGTAGTCGCAGGTGTAGTCGAGGGCACATATGTATTGGTCATACTGGACAACGCAGCCTGTGTTGTCTAACGGCAGAGGCGGGGTCTTCAACCTGTAGAACCAGCCATTTCGCCATGCAGCATCGCCAGGATAACCGCCCAGAGGACGACCCTGCCAGACCACTGAGGAATCCAGCAAGCATGTGGTCCTGTCACCACCATCACCACCTTCATAAGGTGGGTCAAAATCATGCACAAGGTGCCATGCTTGGGCTACACCGGCAGGATTCTCAAGGGTCCAGCCTCGAGCCACAAGTGTGTCCCAGGAGCCATGCTCAAAGTCTTCCTCGTACCTGGAGCCTGGACTACCAACGACCCAAACGTTATCAATGTAGGCTGCACCGTCAGTGTTACCCCGACCATCAGCGTCACTCCAGGCACCATCCGAGGTGAAGCGCCAGCGGAACTTAGGTGCATTCTGGACATTGACAAGCAGACTCCCCGGAATGGCCATCATAAAGGCTGGCTCATTGGGGTCTGAACGCTGCTGCCAATCGGCGCTATTGGGCTGACCAACGTCTGTGTTACCCCAGAAGTCAGGGTTGCCATCTCCCGGAGCACCACACTCTGGTCCGGGGTTGTTACTGCTTGCGTTGAACAATGCAAGCGTCCACCACTCATCCCCAGTCCAGAAATCAACGTAAAAGTAGTCATACTTACACTCAGTGTCATACCTGGGATCAAAGTAAAGTGTGCAGCCAGTCACAGTGCTGAACCCTGTTGACAGAGACAGCTGCACAATACAATTCCACTGGTTACCGTACCCGGGGTACTTACCGGGAACCCAGGTACCACACTCGACAGGATTCCCATCAGTCCAGATTGAATCCGATCCGCACCACAGGCAGTAGCTGCCAATGTACAGCGGAGGAGTCTTGGAACCAACATAGTCACTCATATGCCAGTAATTGATGTTGGTCTGTGATGGGAATGCCCTCACATCTTCGTGATCAAAGCAGAGGTTATAGCTGCCGCAACTATCAAAACCCTCGAAGCACCAGGTCTCGGAGCCATCAGGCCCACCTTCCGCCTCACCACCGTGACCACCGAGGGGGTCACCAGGGCAGTACGAGGTATCGGTGTAAACCTGAACCCAAGTTGTATCTCCCTGCTGGAGAATCACAAATGGAGAAGTAACCGACAACCTACCAATAGCGTAGTCAGGCGGCTCAATAGGTCTCGGCTGCTCTCTCATACCCATAGCAACGGAGGCTAGTCCCAGCACAAGGACCCCTGCTACCACGATAGATACTGCGCTAAATCTTCTCATGGTCCAAACCCTCCGATGCGATATCTCACTGTTACCGGTTTCCAACCGGTCAACTACCCAAGGGAAATCACTTGTTGTCGGACAGGTCATTTCCCTACGCGGCAAACGGAAAATCGGAGGTTCATGCTCAGTCTGTCACATATCACCCCCTTCCCAAGTGTGAGAATTGGACATGCGATTCGTGCGTCTGACCAGTGCTTATTATACCAAAGAGTGCCCGAAAGTGTCAAGGCGCTTTTTGAAGGAGGGGGGGAATGGGTGGGGGCGTGGATCTCTCAGGAGATCCGCACAAACACTACCTACTCACTTGAGGATGTCGGTAAGATCAGCTATCCATATGCTGAAGTCATCGGGCATGCCACCGCGACACTGTGAGAGCGAGACTGCCAACTGACGCTTCCCGGGATCTGGAATCCAGGAGATCCTCTCAACTTCTCGCCAGCACTCCACATCCTCACTGGACCCAGGTAGGCCGACTATGTACCGTTGCAGAGGAGCCCCGCTGCCAATCTGTGAGATATCAACAACGAGGATATTCCACGATGAACCCGCACCAACTATACAGGCTACAAACCTGCCATCCGGGCTCAAAACTGGATTCTGGATGCTCAAAGGCAGGAGATCCAGAAGGTAGATACGGTCATCAGATGTCTCTGGAGTACTGCCCAAATCGATCAGCCACAGCCCGTAGGCATTCTCAGAAGCAGCCGTCGCCAACGGCCGCGAACAAGACCGGTTCAAGGGAGCAGAGCCGAAATCACTGAAACCTGGATCTACGACCGCCGGTTGACCGCATACAAAACTGATCCGGGTCGTTCCACCAGCCACAATCACCACTGCACTATCGACCCCGCACAGACCCCCATAGATATTCTTTGTTTCAACTACATGAGTACCCGGTAAGAGGCACGTGAAGTAGGTGAAGCTATCGGGGTTTACAGGTGTCTTTTTGAATTGCTGAACCCCATCGATAAAGACAGTCATGCCACCCGGATCACTTGCCACCCCAAGGGTTCCACGCGTGTGAGCAAAATCAATAATAAACAGATTCAGGGTGTCTGGTTCGACATCGAGCGATCCCGATACTGCCTCACAATATCCATCGAGCTCGCCGGCGATTTCGATAGCTTCACCAGCCGGACGATACTTGAATGTATAAGGTGTCTTCTTACCAGAGCTCTTCCCATTTATCAAGATATCAGCTGCAACCACTGTGTCTGGCTGCTCTTCACTTCTTGCAACAACTCTTATATCTCCAACCCTTTTCCTATTCGGCGAAGCGAAGACAATTCGACCGCCATCAGCATAAGCCTGATGGTCTTCAAAGGTAGCACTCAGTACGCCCCCCTCACTATTGGCGTAATCGCTCGGGTCAATCGTCACTGTGACAACACTATCCAGGTCGGGATAGCGTATCATTGATATGTCAGAATCCGCTCCACCCTTGGTCTTATTGCAAAAGCAAACATAAGATTGCTCACCCAAGGTTACCCATGAAGGACTCACGTTTGAATAGAACTGGGAAACCAATGTCGAATCTATCCGGGCAACAATATCTTTTACTCCCTCGGTGATGGGGACAGGAGTGCCAGGGTTGGATAGGTCACTTACATCAACAACATAAATCTGCCAAACATCGCCTCCACCTACATTGCGCTCGAAAGCGATCAGGTTACCATCGGGAGACCACGCGGGATTGAAATCGTCGTAGCTCTCGTCAGTTATCTGATAGAACCAGTTGGTATCGCCTGGAGTATCAGCGAGTCTGACGACCCAGATGTGATAGTATGTTCCAGAACCAGAACCGTCTCGCATTGAGCAAAATGCGATCAGGTTCGGATCGACTGGCGATACTGCCGGGAAACGACCTGTCCCTCCAAAAGCCTGGTTCCAATAGTCACAATTGATACAAGGAAGAGTCAGTCCACCTTCCTCACCGCAAGAGGTAAAGAGGGTTAATACCAACCCAGCCGCCAAAATCACATAGATTACCTTGCGATTCATGATTGGTCACGAACCTCCAGTATTTTTCCCCACCTCGGAAGGCTACCTAAGGTTGCAGAAACGGTACCAAGTCGATTCACTATAAGCAAGGCCCCAAAAGGTGTCAAGCCATTTTTGCGCTTGTGCACAGGCTCCACATGACCTAACATAGCAACCTTGAAGGGACGTAGCATGCGCAATCTTGCTCTTGTCATTCTAGTAATCTGGATAATAGGTCTATGGTCTGTTTTTGTCGTGATCCAGCAACAGCCGTTTCTGAAAGAAAACAACCTTGCAGGCTATCTCTTCGGAGGACTGGCGTCCATCTTTACGCTGGCCGTTGCCTGTGGTATCGGTCTCAAGATGCTTGGCGATCCCCAGCCCAGCGCCACAATCTTAACAGGTGCACTGGCTCTCGGACTGGCTATAATAGGCATGCTGACCCTGCTGCTTGCTGCGCTTGGCCTACTTTACAGCCATACGATATGGCTCATGGTCATCGTATTGGGAATTGTGGGGCGAAGAGGTATCTTGAGAGCTTTCAGATTCGGACTCAAGAGCCTGCCGAGCAATATCGGATTGGTTGATGCCTCGCTTGCAGGTGCTATCGGGTTTGGGCTTGCGATTTGCCTCATCAATTGTCTTGCACCTGTGACAGCCAATGACGCTCTCGTCTATCATTTTAACCTCCCGAAAGTGTATCTGCAGGCTCACCACCTCGGGAGACTACCCTTCAATGTCTATGCAAACATGCCCCACAACGGAGAAGTACTTTACACTGCAGTCTATGCGATGGCAGGTGAATCGGGGGCGAAGATCTTTTACTTTCTTCTCATCGCAGCCACAGGGCTCGCCATCTATGGAGCAGCAAGAAGCTACGGCACAACGGCAGCAATTGCTGTGACAAGTGCTTTCGTGGTTCAACCCTTGATCATAGATCACCGCATAGTCGGCAATGTTGACATCTTGCTTGCTCTCTTCACTCTGACAACTGTTGTGCTGCTTCAGATGGGGGACTTTGTCGGACCGTTTCGCAGATTCGGCATCGTGGGAATCATGCTCGGTTTTATGCTCGGCATGAAGTACACCTCGCTTGGCATTGTCGCTGGTATCGTTGTCAGTGCATTTCTCATTGATAAGTTGAAGCGCAAGCATCTGGTTCTGAGTCTTCTTGTCGCCTTCCTTATCTTTCTCCCATGGCTTATCAAGAACCAGATCTATGTCGACAACCCTTTCTATCCGATGCTGGAAAAGGCCTTTAATGGCTTAAATTGGGAGGAAATCCAGACTCAGCAGCTCGTAAGATGGCAAAGGTCAATGGGGATGGGGAGAAGCCTAACAGATTATCTTGCACTTCCTTTCAACATCTTTGTCCGTGGTAAGCCAGGACTGAACTATACAAGGTTCGATGGCACGCTTAGCCCAATACTTCTAATCGTGCTCCCGCTCGTTTTCCTCAGGAGGAAGCGGCATATCTACTCGACTCTGATCATTGCTGGCATTGGCTTTGTTTTCTGGGCACTCACAAGCCAGCAGCTTCGTTTCTTGATGCCAGTGCTTGTGTTGATGGCCCTTGCCGGGGCCTCGGGACTTGAGAACCTATCGTTGCAATTCGGGAAGAAGGCCCTGTCGGGTTTCCTGGTGGCGATCTTTGCAATCGAAATATCAAGTTTGATCCTGCCCAATCAATACGGGAATCCGATAGCATCCAGCGCTTTCTGTGATCGACTACCTGTCGTGATGGGTCTTGAGACGAGGCAAAAGTATCTGGCCCGAACTCTCCAACCATATGAGATTTTCAAGTATATAGACTCGAACATCAAGCCGGGCGAGCCCATCCTTCTCATATGGGAGAATCGCACTTACTACCTCAACCATCCTCACTTTGCTGATAGCTTCTTCGAGGCGTCAACGCTGATGAGACTCGTCAGCTCATCATCCGGCGTAAACGATCTTACCAGGCGCATAAAGGCGATGGGATTCAGGTATGCTCTTGTCAACAATCTTCTGGGGCAGGCATTCTCAAGATACTATGAACCCGGATCCGTCAATCTTCTGAAGAAGGTCATCACTGAACGGATGAGGCCGGTTCGTTCACTGAACAAACTGACCCTCTATGAGATCTCAAATGAAGGCTACTGAATGTAGCCCAAGGCTCTCAGCCGTTCCTTTATCTTTTCATCAACAGGTGACTTGAGAGGTTCACCAACCACCCTTTCTCCAGTCTCATAGGTTTCTATGAAGGTTACAGGGTGAGCTCGAAGATAGTCCGACTGGAAGGCATCAGTGAGCACCTTCCCCTTCATGTCCTGAGCAATCGGAAGTCCAAAAGCATAAAGTAGAGTTGGAGTTATATCCAGAATACCAGCACCGACGATATGGGAGCCCGGCCTGACACCGTGGCCCATCAGACCCACTATCCCGTAGCGGCCGTGCATGTAAACGCCCACAAGTAACCCTCCATCAGGCCCACGGCGTGGTCCGTGGAAACCGTGGTCAGAGCACGTAATCAGCAAGGTTTTGCTGTCAACGAGATCCATGAATTGACCGAGTACCCCATCGATCCACACATAGTAATTATCGATTACGTGTTGCAGGGGATGTCCTTCCTTCTTCCTGAAGTCCCAGAAGGCGTGCCCCATTGAATCGATGCCATTGAAATAGACAGCAAGAAAATCGACTCCCTTCTCATTGAGATAGAGGGCGATCCTCCTGTAAGTTTCATCAGTCGCCCAGATCATCTTGACGTAATCTTTTTGCCATGGCGCTATGCCTGCTTCTTGAAGGTCCACATCAACCGGGAAAATACTCTCGATGTCCCGATCAGTCACATCAAACTTGGTCACTCTCAGCCGATCAATCTCCTCAAAAAGATTGTCTGGATAGGTTTGTCTATCAAGTTCTATTCGCTTTTCGGTTTCGTACTGAATGTAATCGCTCACCAGATAACCATTGACCTCCTCTGCTGGCCAGGTAACCATCCATCCCACAATAGCAACCCTGTAGCCTCGCTCACTCAGAATATTCCAGATAGCCTTGACACGCCTCGTATTGCCCGTATAGGGTACAGCCTCACCGGAAGCGGTTGAAGCAATGTAGCCGCCTATTCCATGCTCGTCGGGTAGCTTGCTGGTGGCAATTGAAGTCCAGAGCACAGGTGACTTGCGTAGAGGAATGAAAGTTTCGATTCTGCCTGTTGCACCCTGCGAAAGCAATTTGGCAAAGTGGGGCAATCTGCCTTCCTCAAGAAGTGGTCTCATGACATCCCAATCGGCAGCATCAATACCAACAAAGATTACCCTCTCCGGCAGGTCTGGCTTGGATCCACAAGCCAAAGCTGCAAGTGTCACGGTGACACAGCCCAGCGTCAGTAACCTTGCGAATCTACTCGTCATCACCCAACCTCGCCTCTAGTGCCTTAAGATGCCCTTTCAACTCCTGGGTTCCACCCGTAAGCTCAATGTATTTCCTCAGGTGGAAGACAGCTCTTGGAAGATCCTTGACGTGTTTCTCATAGCAGATGGCCAGATTGATGTGTGCCTGAGCAGACGAGGAATCGATCTCGAGCTCACTCTCGAAATGTTTACATGCCGTCAAGAAATCTCCCTTGCGGATGGCGATCATGCCCAGAGCCAAATGGGCGCCCTTGAATTTCGGATCACATGCGAGTGCTTTCCGAAAATAGTGCTCGGCTCGCTTGAGGTGTCCCGATCCCATCTCTATTGAGCCAAGCTGGAAATAGGCAAGGCTCGAGCGCCCATCAATCTCTACCGCTCTAGTATACGCCTTGCTTGCGCGCTCCACAAGCCCTATGGCAAGCAGATCATCTCCTCTGAGCAGGAAGCGATCAGATCGACGCTGATAGTCAAGCTGCCTGGATTCGAGCCAGGCTCTCCTGTAAGGAATGAAATTGAGGAGCCTGTTCAACTGACTCAACGACTGAGGCTCGAGCGAGGATGCCTGCTTAAGCTTGATGAGCAGCTGCTCGGCAGTATCCAGATCACCCATCTCGTAGAGCATGCTTGCCCGCCCTAAAGCCGCAAGATCATAGCCTGGATCTATCTTCAATGCCTTTTCAAACATGGCAAGAGCCGAATCCAGCCTCGCCTGCTCAGAAAGGACAAGTCCAAGATCATAATAGGCCTTGGCGTATGATGGATCGACCTCGAT
>JALGWB010000001.1 GCA_025774405.1 bacterium | reverse complement strand
TGTACCAGGGTCATCCGTAGCCTTGACAAGTGGGGTTCCAGCATTGTAATCAACATAGATAACATTTCGCGTAGCATCAACCAACAAGATGTGTTCAGTTTTGGGCCAGTCCATAAAAGCCGTAACACCGTCTATATCATCATCCGTCTTCTTGACCATTCCTGCGCCGAAATCAACATCCACACGCCCATCAGCAATATCACCATCATCTGTTCCATCGGGTACGTTCGCTACCGTTATCGTGGTTTCACCAGCAGCAAAGGTTGCATCGCCAACAGTCGTATAATCACCATCATTGCCAGTAGACCCAGAAACTGTGAACTCCACTCCGTCAGTGAAATATGCCGTCATGTCGTCAGCGACTTTGAATGTGTTTGCCACATCGTCGGCGTCAGTGATGGCGTAGGTTGTCGCTGTAATCGCTCCACCAGAGATAGCACCAGCACTTTGGGTGGTATTCATCCAATCTTGCAGATACTTATACGTCGAGGCATCAACCTGCTCGACGATGAAGCCCACAGACGATTCTACAGTACCATTGACCTTTACCAGATCGTTATCGAACTCTCCATAGATGAGGGGCTCTGCTGAGTCCGAGTTTTCGATATAGAGCTTGTTAGAACCCGTCTCACTGTATCCGGCCTGATAGCCGAGGAAAACGTTGGCTTCGCCCGTAGTAAGCGCAAGGCCCGATTGATAACCAGCCAATACATTATTGCTCCCAGAGGTCAATGCGAATCCTGCCTGATAGCCAATGACCACACTATCCGCGAAGTCAGTCGCGGCAACCCCTCTCCCCGCCTCAGAACCGATTACAACATTGTTACTTGCCTCCTCATTCTCGTACATTGCACGATAACCGATGGCAACATTGTGAGCGCCTGCACCTGCCCCAAGACGTGCAGCTGCTAACATTCCTATTCCAATGTTGTGATCTCCTGTGCCTGGCCCATAATACAACGCCTCATAGCCTATTCCGATATTGTAACTTCCTGTTGATTCAGAATGACCTTCCATTGCGTGGGCACCAACCGCAGTATTGTAATCCCCAGCAACAGCCCAGACCATGGCAGCGTACCCCACCGCCACATTATACTCACCAGTGTCCATATCATATAGGGCTTCACCCCCGACAGCAGTGTTGCATTCGCCGTCGCTCGTTTTCCCTACATCCCGTAAAGCATTCTCGCCAATGGCAGTGTTGAAATTTGCGCCTGTCCCACACTTCTCCATGGCCAAATCGCCAACTGCTGTGTTCCAGCCGCCATCTACGAGATTGTAGCCAGCTTCGTCGCCAATTAAGATATTGTAGTTACCAGTCGTAAGAGAAAGGCCAGCCTCAGGGCCTATTATGATATTTTCAGTGCCCTCGGTGAGAGCGATGCCCGCTTCGAAACCAATCAGCACATTGTAGTTACCCGTGTCCAGTGCCAGTCCTGCGGAATTCCCTACGGCTACGTTCCCTGTCGGTGAAGTTCCCCCTCCATACATCGCCTGATAACCAACAGCTACATTGCTCACTGGAGTACCTACACCACTTGCCATCGCCTCCATGCCTATGGCAGTGTTGAAGTCGCCGTCAGTGGCATTTTGCAAAGCACTTGCGCCCACTGCGACGTTGTACTCGCCCTGGTCGGCCTGCAACATAGCAGCGTAGCCAATGGCAGTGTTATAATCACCATCGCTAGTTGTGCCTGCGTCTTGTAGGGCCTGATAGCCCATGGCCACACTGTATGAGACGCCAACTCCAGTGAGTTGCATAGCCTGGTAACCGACAGCAACATTACTGCTGCCGGTCGTCAATGTATACCCCGCCTCCTTCCCAATAAGAATGCTATCAGTGGCAGTCGTCGTACTGTGACCTGCATGGTAGCCAATCCCTATCATATCGGAAGCTGTTGTAAGATCTGTTAAGGCCTCCCGACCTATCGCAATGTTTCGGTTGCCCTCTGTGATGTAGACCAATGCAAATGAGCCAACGGCGACATTATCCCCTCCAGATGTGATGGCCTCCATAGCCAGATAGCCAACGGCGACGTTATACTCGCCACTGCCTGCTGCGGACTCCATGGCCTCTTCGCCAATAGCCACATTGCAATCACCACTGACGAAGTTCTCCATAGCAGATTGACCAATTGCTACGTTAAGTGAACCAGTATCCATTTCCTCCATCGCCCAAGCACCTACTGCGACATTGGAATCACCATCACTCGTCGTTCCGGCATCCTCTAATGCCTTGTAACCTATGGCTACATTTGCACTTGCTTTGGCCAATTGCATTGCATCCACACCGATGGCAACATTCCAATCTTCGCTAATGCCTGTGTAACCTGCCTGGTGGCCGACATAAACATTATCACCTCCGCTCGTAGTGCTATAGCCTGCCGAGTGCCCAAGAAAGGTATTATCTCCGTCTGCGTCAACCGTAGCGCCGGCATCAGCCCCAAAGAGAACATTGGTATCAGTGTCATCTAGGTAAAGTGCTGTCTTCCCTCCCACATCTACCTGGAAGCTACTATCCGAATCATTGAAAGTGAGGAGTGCTCCAGATGTCTGACCAATAGTGCCTCCATCCACCATTGTGATTTGATTGGCTACCCCAGCCGCCGTGCCAATACCCAGGCCAGTCAGCTGCACATAGGCTGAGAGTCGATAAGCACCTCCGCTCCACTCTAGCCCAGGTCCAAGAGGTATCCTTGTTCCATGGTCAACTGCGCCGGTGTGGTCATGCCCAGAGGTCGCATGCAGGAGATCGCTTCTCAAATTATTGTATTGAGCTGAGAGCAGGTCATTGCCTGGAGATATGTCAGAAGATTCAGGATATGCCATCTATGTCATCCCCACTTTGTTACCGCATCGTCCCACTTTGATACACCGTCATCCCAGAAGCCTCCGCCGGGGTAGAAGCCATGCTGCCCCTCATCCCAGTAGATATTCTTGTCAGAGTCAAAACTCTCCTCGCTGTCGGCCCAATATGCTACATAGGGTGGACTGCGAACTTCGATTGCCGCAGGCTGGCTCAGACCAACCTCCTCATAGATACCAAGGAAGGTCGTGAGTATCCTGTGAGCACTTTTAGCCACTCTCTGGTCTAGGACCCTGTAGAGCCTACCCAGAATCGATGCCAGCCTATTCACCCCAAGCACCTTCATCCCAGCGCAGATTGACTGTTTCGCTCCAAGCGCCTTCGCTATCAGCCCAATAGCCATCTGCAACCTCTGTAGGACAGGCCCTTACTTCTATCACCTCAGGCTGCCCAAGGTTAACGTCCTCGTACAGTCCCAAGAAGGTAGTTAGAAGCCTATGAGCACTCTTAGGTGGAGCAATTCTCATTGCCTTGCCGAACAACTGGCCTATGAAAGACGAAAGGTCCATTGGCTAACCTCAAGAAAGATATGGCTGATTGGAGAACTCGACTTCCTCTCGGACTAACTCCTCAGTACCGCCTGCCCCATCGCTAACTACCTGGAAGGTCTTTCTCACTTGATGGACGTACATGACGACAGGGTTCTTGGTTTCGTCGTCTCCCGATTTCCAATAACTCTCGTAGTCATAGATGTCTCGGTGGGCGGAGTCGCTTGTGAGATTGAAATATTGGCCAGATTTCCAACCTGTGAGACTATAAGTCGTGAAAGACCCTGACCTCAAAGGCCAGGCATACCTAGCTAGGAGGTACTCCCCCATAGCCTCGATTGGATCAATGGAGGTAACCTTCACATTTGGCACAGATACCATAAACGAATGCACGCCTGAGGACTGATTAACGGAAGCAGTTCCGTAGCTTTCTCTGTCGGCGAAAAAGTCAATACTGGCTTTGTCCTCGAACATGGAAATTCTATCAGGCAATTCAGAATGGTAGGTTATCGCGATTGCCTGACCAGCAGTTGGCAAATCAGTTAGAGGGAACCTTAAGCCCATGTTGAATGTGCAAATGTAGGCCAATCCCTCTTTGCCGTCTAGGGTCACCTGGGCTCCATCCAGGGGGTCAATTACCACAGTCCTTGGTGTCCCATCGACGGTAACAGTAGTAGATTCTGCGTCCCAGGGAGCCTGGAAGAGTTTGTAGAAACTCTTATCTGCCTCTGCAGTGTGGGTTTCAGGACGAGCATTAGAATCTTTTTCAGAGTATCCTTTGATATAAATACGGTTCTTGATCTGAGTAGAATCCTCAGATATTACTATGTCCCCAATGACGAGGTTGGTATCTGAATCGTCCAAGTCTAGGATGTTGCTGTAGCTCGTGTCTAAGGGCGATACATTGTCAGCAGACTCAATTTCGTAGAAGTAAATCTCTTTGTCAAAGTCAACGTACCAATGATAGATACAGGTTTCCGCTAATGAACTCAGAATTGAGCTAAGAGTGACGTAGTCGTAACTCTCGGCTTCAACTGTATAGCCGTTCTCGACATGCGAGGTCCCAAAGGGGAAGGGGGCTCCCTCAAGCTCATTAAGTATCCAGGTGACCAAAGCCTTGATTCTGTCCCCTGCCAGCTCTGCTGGGCGCTCGGTAGTAATCAGCACTCGGTCCAGCCATCGCGTATAGTCAGTGCATGAGCAACTGTATCGAGTCACATCTGGATTGAAAGGCTCTTCAGTTACTTCAGCTACAATGCCTTTGAAATGGACAACTTCAGTTGGAAGATTTTTATCTATTGTGATCTCAACTGGGTTGCCGCTTGTTGGTCTGTCTACGGTGTCAGGCACTAGAGCGTTGGGTATCTCTATTACGAAACTGCAAGTGTCGCCATGGGGCCCCGACCCCTCGGTTACTTCCAGGCTCGATAGAATCAGGTAGTCGTTTCGGTCGTAGCCGTCTATGGTGAAGGTGAAGGCCATCAGCAGACTCCTAAGTTAAGTTTGGGACCTCGCATCAGCCCACTCCTACGAAGCCGATCTGATAGTGGCGATTGATCTTCTTGACTACTGCCTGACCTACCTTGTCAGCCAGGCGGCCAGCGGCCATATCGTCAAGGATGTAGTTGCCAGTTACGTAAACGTTCACAGGGGCAACCCCTACCCGCCCTCTACCTCCGCTAAGGGGAACTACGGCTTCGGGCCCCCGCTCGCCAATTAGCGCTAGGGTCGGTCTGGTGACAATACCACCATGTTGAAGTTCATTAACAGGGGGAGAAGGAGGCAGAGATCCATGATAGACCACTTTCACATGAACCACTATCTCTCCAATCCCATCATACAAGGAATCCCGAATCTTCTTTCCGATTGACTTAATCTCCTTTAGAAGATTTTCTAACTTAGACTGAACACCTGTTTTAAAGTGCTCGGTGAAGTCAGAACCCCATTCCTCAGAGGGGAGTCCAACTGTGAGCAGATCGGTAATCCCCCCAACAACAGTTTCTTCGAGATAGGGACGCAGAGACTCAGTCCAACCTGCTTCAACACCAGGTAGGAATCCAGGAGAGCCCCCAGCTAGGAGACGCTTGCCAGCGGCTTGAGCAGCGCTTTCTGCATCTGCGGTCTTATTAGGAAGTAGCCAGAGCCTGATCCATTTGATAAGATTGGCAGCTCCTGCCCAGGGGACATACCAGGGCGTGAAATACTTATCGCGGAGCCGTATGCCTGCGCTCTCCGCCTCGGCTTCGGCCTTTACCACTTCAACGTCCTGAGGCCTGAAGTATGCTTTGATCAATTTGGCAGGGGAGGTCGCGAGCTCTTTCGGAGCAAAGGCATTAGTGACTATGGCAGCTAGCAAGCCCCCAAAGGTTCTGGCCTTTCTTTCACCTTCAGGGGTTACCTCAAGGTCATACGCTTCAGATAAAGGAGTTCCCTTAAGGCTCTCTTCTACCCCTGCTATTATTCCACCCCCAATGGCCTTGCCAATCTTGACAAGACGGTTCTCCTCCCCCTCCTCTGCTTCTAGGAGCGTATCAATGGCAGACCTGAGACTAGAGACAAAGAGCTCAGTAAGAGCCGTGACTAGCTTGCCCCCTGGCCCACTCTTTGGATCGAAGAACTTCACAAGTTCGTTTATAAGCGCACCAGCGAGATTTGCAAGGGCTCCTGAATCTATCAAGGACGCCTGTACTATCTCTAGTACCGTAGTAAAGAACCTCGCAAACGCACCAGCAACTCCTGAGAGGTCAGATTTCTTAGGAGGAACCGGCGGTGGGATATCTGGTATCATCCACGAGGGTCGAGGAGGGGTTTCTGGGCCACTCGTGATTGCATCTGTAATTGCGTTCAGGGTGTCTGTGATACAGCCAACAATGTCAGATTTATGTTTTTCCAGAAACTGGGTCAGGAATTCGAGGCCTCCAATTATGGCGGCCCCAAAGGCCTCCAGGACGGTCTTGATTGTGGCCTTGCCCTCAGGGGTTTCGAATGCCGCTTGGATCTTTTTCCCAATAGCCTTGACAAGCTCCACCGCGAATGTCGCGAGTCTTTTCAGAAAAGACGTGTCTGGCTCCACTTCACTCGGATATCGAAATACATGCTTTGGTGGAGGAACTACAAGTGCCGCTAGTGCACCTGCAAGCGCAGGCCCGAAGGTGTCCTTTGTCCAACTGACTAGCTCCTCCTTCAGTTTCCCCTCTGGGACATTTCGTAACATCAAGCCAACCCCAGCGGCCATCGCGACACCCAGGGCGGGGCTGCCGAAGGCCGTGGCCAAAGCAGCAGCGAGTCCTATTATGAGAACACGAAGCCATTCTGTGCTCACAACATCTTCAAGTACCTCGCCTAATTTCCCTACTCCTCCTTTGACATCTTTATCAGCAACCATTCCGAGGGCTTCGTTGATTCCTTTGGTAACCCTATCTGATAATTCACCCTGTGCTCCCTTAGGCATAATAAACATGGTTAGCCCTCTTGCTATCCCTGCTAAGAGGGCTCCCCCAACCATCATGAAAGCATCTGAGTATTCGCCTGACGCTAATGCCTTCGCGATTGCGCCAAGGAGCTTGTGCCAAGCTGTTACAAAATCAGGGTTCTTCTCAAAGTCAATAATCCCTGCTAAAAGGGCAGCGGCCAATCCTATAAAGATAGCATTGACTGCCATTCCCCATGCTTGCCCTCCTAGACTTGTGGCAATCGCGCTAGCTAGTTTCGCGCCAAAGAAGAGGGCAATCAGCCCAATGGCTGCAAGAAGAGCAGAGTAAAGCTGGGGAGGCAAGTTAGTAATGAAATCTTTGGCTCCTTGCAGGAAGGCTCGCCAGTCCATCTCCTTGAGGGCTTGAGACATCATTCTGAGAGAGTCCCAGAGGGGCTTCATGGTTTTGAGCCACTTCTTGAACCAGGCCCAGAGTCCAGCCACTGCCTTCATAACTCTGCCAATGATGAAACCCAGGGCCTTGAAAGCTGCTATGCTGAGGTAAATGGCTCCAATGAGTATGATCTTGATGCCAATCCACATCTCCCTTAAGGTGGGCATGAAATCCTGGATGGCATCCTTCCAGACCTGGAGAGCCGCCGCCCACAGGCCAGACTTCTGAACCCAGGTCATAAACGATCTGGCAAGTGAAAAGACCTCATTTGCTAATCTCGCAAGGATTTCTAACAGGGGAAGAATGACATCCCTGACAAAGGGCTGACCGATAACAGCCAGCAGCTTCTGAATTGATTCCCGAATAGAAGCAGATGCCTTTTCGTATGGCTCTCCTATCTGGGGTATCTTCCTTGTCGCTTCCAAGATAGCCTTACCTAATCCCTGTAAGGCGGTAGAAGCTCTCTGAACACTCCTCACTATTATCTCAGCAACTTTGCTGAATATCCTATTAACAAGATCGAGAAAACTTGTTAGCAATCCTCCTGCTGCCCCCAGAGCGCCTTTCAGAACCTTGACTGCGAGACTCATAGCTCCCTTGACGAGTTTGACCACAAGGGAGCAAATACCCTTGACGAGCCTAGTTATGAGTGAGACAGCTCCTTTGATAGCCTTGACAATGATTGAGAGGAAACCCTTGATAAGAGACAAGAGAGTGGAGATAACTAGCTTCACGGCTTTAGCCAGGAGTCCAAATGCAACAGTGAGAGCCGCTGCTTGAAAGACGGCTTTCTTCTGTGCAAACCTGAGGAAGACGAAAGAGAAGGCCAGCGACCTGATATTGCCCTGGAGCAACGATGTTCCCATCATCACACCTGAGGCAACCGACTGCATTCTACGGAGAGACTTTATCTCTTTTTCTCCTCGATCAAAGCCGAAAGCCATAGCCCGCCCAAGCTCTCTCTGTACCGCCTCATTCTTCTTGAGAACGCTAAAGAGCTTCTCAAGGTCTGAAACCAGAGTTTTGGGAATCATGGCGCGTTGCTGGGCAGAGAGCTCTCCGCCAGCTACCCTGACCAAGTTGATCGCCCGCTGAACTTGCTTGGCGCTAAGGCTGCCCGCCTGGAAAGATGCCTGGAGATCTGTCATCCCCTTTTGGATACGTTGCATGGGCGCGGGGACGGTTCCAAACTGAGCAATGACGTTCTGGAGGGTCTTCGACCAGGGCCTAAGGGCATCAGAGACTTGAGACTTAGCTGCCCTCTCGGTATCAACTAAGGCTCGCTGCATATCGGAGAGTCTTCGAACCAAGGGCCGGGCCCATCCTGCTGCATAGCCAAAGTCCTTACCCAAACGGCGTACTCTGCTCATTAATTCTGTAATTTTGCCCGATGTAACTCGGCCTCCTGAAGCAAGTTTTTCCATAGTGGAAATTATAGGAGCAATTGCACGTTTGTAGGGAGTCTCTACTGCTTTCAGCTCACCTTTGACTCCTTTCAGTTTTTCCTTGAGATCTTTAACATTAATCGAAGCCGCCTTGTGTACACCCGCAAATTCCTCAAGAGACCCCGTTTCTTTTATTATGGCCTGCTCAGCCTCGAGCTCCTCCTCAAGTCTTGCAACCTCTTCTCGTAAGGCTATGATTTTCGGGGGAGCGTCCTTTGTAAGTACGCTTAGAAATCTTTTGGCACCTTCTTCAGCAACTTGCGTACCTGATGTGAGGACTAGGAGAGTCCCACTCATCTTCCTCAGGACTTTGTCGATATCTCTAGCTGTAGCGGAAAAAGGACCCCCTGCCTTTTTGACATTCATAATGTCCGCGCGGAGGGCGGTGATCAGGTTCCCTGTAACTTTCGCTGGCTCGGAGATTCGCTGAAGGGCTTTGGAGATATCCATGATACGGGGAGAGACTTTCGGGAAGGCGGCCACCATCTGGTTAACGGACTTCACCATAGGCGGAATTGCCTGCTGGCCAGCAGATTGGGCAGCCTTGCTCAACCGAGCAAGGTCGGCAGCAACCTTGCTTACAACTTTGTCGTTGCGGGACTTGAAATCAAATACTGTGGTGAAGACATCAGTTGGCATTGCTATCTCCGAAAGGGCAGGAACGCTCTCCGAATTGCATTAAAGACTCGTTTCTGTTTCTCCTGAAGGAACTTCTGAAACTCAGGTGTGTCCTCGACCTGACGAAAGAGATACTTAGCTCTCGTGCCTCTCTCAAGAATCTTCTTATAGAGCAACCAAACGAAAGTATGTCCCCTGCGAGTTCCCTCATCAACCCCAAGCTTCTTCCTGGCCCAATAAGCCAATCGCTGAAACATCATCCAGCCACCAGTGCCTGTGGATTTGCGTCTCCCAGAGCCATCATGTTGAAAGTCTGTCCAGCCCGCAGGCGTCATCCCTGTCTCTATCGAGGGAATGTAGATAGCAGGATTGCGAGATTGGAGCGTATCTGCTCCTGGCTGGGGATAAAGACCTACATAGGCCCAGGGCCAGGTCTGAGTTGTCTGAGCTCGGAAGCGCCGCTGGACGCTTTCACCATAGCCGCCCAAGAAAGCCATTCGGAGAGTATCGCCTGGGACGAAACCTGGAGTTCGGTACGCCTCCAAGACAATCTCTTTAGTTCTCCTAGTGCATTCGTCGAGGATGGGCTTGAGCTGAGGCCCAAGCCTTTCCAGGAGTATCTGGCGACCTGCCTTGTTTTGCAGACCATCGGCAATAAGGCTCTCAACCCAGCCGTCTTTCCTAGTCAGAATGTCTATTCTCACCTGGAAGCTCTCTGCCATGCTATCTCCTCGACTTCTCGGCCTGCCCTCTCAGATTCATCTCCTCGACAATTGTAAAGATGCGCTTGACAGAGTTCTCTTCATAGAGCTGCCGCTCAGTCCATCCAAATCGCTCCATGATGGCTATCTCCACTACCCAGCCTGGGGCTTTCACTCCCTTGATTCCTCTGAAATAGCTTCGAGCGGCATCTCTTTGGCTTTTTTTAGCACACCCTCAGGCCCTGCAAAGGCCTCTGACTCAGCAGTGATACGTTGCTGGAGTAACCTCAAAAAGGCGTTTGGCAGCCGATAGAGAGGAGTTGGGTCTTTCTGAGTTGGGACTGACAGAGCCTCCTCTGTCACAGGATCAGTCAAGTTCCAGTCCTGAATCATCAGGGCTAAGGCTCCCATTACCTCCTTGGGAGGACTGTCCTCGCCTAACTTATCGAGGCCCAACATCTCACCATAGAGCAAAGAGCCAGGCTTCTTAACATCCACCCAGAACTGGGAATAGCCTAAATCCTCAAAATCGACTTTGATCGTCTCAGGATTGAACCAGCCGCTCATCTTTTTTCCTCCTCTCTGATCTTGTAAGGATATCTCCGTTGAGAAGTCTGCGACAATAGTATCTATGGCCATCAAGACTGATGGCAGGAAATTCTTCTATAACGGTTAGGATTTCAGTTTTGCCTGTTTTGAGGTTACGCATAATCAGGGTTTCGACCTTCTGCCTGGAGAGAAGTTCCCTCAGGGATTCTGTAGGAAGGGAGCGGTTATGGAACAGGAGAGCCACTTTTGGGCGAAGCGACATCGGAAGAAATCCATAGAGGGGCTTGGGGAGTAGCCCCTCCCTAGTCCACTGTTTGAGGAGATTTGAAGTGAGAGATACACCAGCATCCGAAACCCATAGCAGGAAGTCGGCAAGAAGAACAACATCTCCACCGAATTCTTCCTCAGCTAGGCATCGGAAGCACAGCACCTCTCCAGCATCGAGAGTGAGTTTCTCCGAGAGGGGCCTAACCCTTAACAGGGAAGCAGGCTGATACCTGCCACATCTCTGGCAGACGAAACCAGCCTGCGCCTTAATCTTCTTCGCCCAGTAGCTCCTATCGCGATAGCCCTGGGTTTCTTGAACCCTGGCATAGACTCCCTTTGGCATCCTAACCTCCTGCTTCTTATTCTAGCAGAAACGAGCCAAGATGTCAAGTGAACTGAAAGAGAGGCAAGGACATCGCTGACAGCCCATACTCCCTTATCAGGCAGCTGCGTAACTAGACCTAGCGTTTTTGAGCGTAACTGCGATAGGCCCAGCATCCGTATCATTGTAGAGAGCTCTGCCGCTGATTCCCAAAGTGACGAAGACCCCGCTGCGGTCTAGTTCTGCTGGTGCCTCCCCCCAGTTGAATTTAGTCATAGTGAAGGCGATGCTACGCTCAGCATTGCCAGCTCCATAGGAGAAAGTGAGCACAACTGTGTTGGAAGAGTGACCAAGAACGTAGTCAAGCTCTGTGTTGTCTATTGCATCAAGTGTCATGGTGGCTGTGGCAGTTAAGGCTCCAGAGTAACCCGCGACTGCATACTGAGTTCCGTCTGAGCCATGCCGCATCTCAACCTCTCGCTCAAGAGTAATCTCAGCGTCAATGAGGCGAGTGTTAGCACTCCCAATAGTGAGGGCTCCTTGCCAGCCAAGGAAGGGAGACGTACCTACAGCACTAGGGATAGCTCCGCTGCCTGGCGCAGTTCCTAGTTTGCCTGTTAGGTCAGCAGACCAGGCAAGCACTCCCTCAGCTGAGCTAAAGCTGAAAACGAGGCTAGATGGCAGCATCCCTGTGTAGCGTCGCTTGGTGGCCCCTGATTTATAGACAGCGCCTTCGTCCTGGATAGCGAGACTAGGCGGCTGAGAAGTCGCCATGGTGAAGTCATGCTCATAGGGTACACTCGTACCGCTAGAGGGTGAGCCTATCATAGCTGTAAGTAGAAAGCCCACTTCCTCTGGGTAGAATTGCCCAGAAAGCGACATTTCCACATGGCCTGCGCCCTGATATGCGCCGAAGTCCGCAGCATAGAGGCCACGCTGTAGATTGTCCAGAATCTGCTCATAAGGCTCTGTTATACTAGGCGGCTCGACAGGCAGAAGTACCTGTGGAGCATCAGCGGCTCCCCAGGAGCTTTCGCGCGCAACACCAATCTTGGTCAATCGTGATATGGTCATATTGCTACTCCTTCTAGTGCAGGCACTAGGATTTGATTCCGGCTCCGTCTGATTCGACGAGCTTGCTCAAAGGCAGCAGCCCAACGATAGGCGTTGCCATCGATAGAACGCTGCTTGAGAACATAGTCTTTGGCCGCATTGCCCAGGGATTTGCGAAGGGCTTCCCTGGTGATAAGTGTTTCTATGGACTTGATCCAATCTTCGGTCGTATTGGGCGTTAGAAAGCCTCGCTTCCTGCTAACCGCTCCCCAATAAGCGGGCACTTTGCTGACAACTGAGGCAATTCCGAACATCGAATATTCGAGATACTTTAACGCTGATTTACCCTTCCGATTGAACTCATTGTCAGTGAGTGGGATAAGTCCTATATCGAAATCTGCGAAGCGCTTTGGATAGTCAGCAAGGCCAGAATAGCCCTCACTCCTGACGACCTGGCCGGAAGGCAAACTGTCCAACCACTCTGGAATCAGCCCTACACACTTGAAGACAGCCTTGGGGTATCGGTTCAGAATAATAGAGAGCGGCTCTCGGAGGAGTTCCAGATCATCTATGTGAGTCGGGCCGCCCATCCAGCCAATAGTGATTGTCCCGTCAGTCTTTTCGCTAGGCTGAACTTGCCAGCGAGGATGCCTCGTATCGATGAAGTTTGGAATACTAACTGTCTCGGCACCATCGCCCAGGTACTCCTTATAACTCCTTGCTAGTCTGTCGGTAGTGGTAATCAACAAATCAACCTGCTGGAGGATCTTCAGGAAATAGGGCACTCGCTCCTTCCAAAAATCCGATACCTGCCTTTGAGGAATATCAGGAAAGGCAACTACATGGTCATCTATGTCCATCACGATAGCCTTGCCGAGTCGTTTGGCTTTCTCAAGTATGGGAATAAGGTTCTCTCGTTCCTCTCTCTCTAGGAAGTAGACGTTAGCCCAATTGAGGAGTTGAGCCATCAAATTAGCAAGTCGAGAGCCGCGCTCAGGCTTCTCCCCTGGCTTGCAGGGTAACATCCCCTTCCAAACTGCCTCGATAGCCCCCCTGTCGAGCAAGACCTTGAGCGGTAGCAGAACCCGATAATAGCCACTAGCTGCTAGTTCATAGCAAGGAGCTATCACCCTTAAAGGTTGCTGACGTCTGGACTGAAGAACTCTCCCATAGCGGGCCATTGCTTATCCTCAACTAGGGCCACCACTTACTTAGGATACACCAATTCGTTGCTTGCTAGGACGCATATACTATAGTACGCCTTTCGAGAACTGCCAACTGAATCACACAATGATGACATAGAACTGGCCCAAACCAGGCGTGGTCGATTGTTGGAACCTGGGGCGGCCTGACATATTCGACTATGGTAGGAAGCCCTAACTGCTTGCGAGCCTCAAAAGCGTTCACGATTTCATCGACCAAGTCCTGGAACGTCTCCTCAGAACCTGTTGAATCTTTCAGCCCGACATAGCCCACAATAGTCCACTGATGCTCTCGCATCTCCTGAGGAATCGGCATTCCTGCCGTGGTCTGTGAGAAGCTGTCTCGGCAGACTAGCCAAGCATTGGCTTCCCGTGAGTACTGATCTACCAACTTAGTAAAGTACTCTTTGAACCCTTCAGGGGAGCGGGTATAGCGGTGATACTCCTGAACTACCCCTACACCACTGACGGTTTCTAGAATGCCTTTGATGGCAGTTGAAATCTGCTTACGGGTGGAAGCCATTATCCTCAGCCATTATCTATATTCAGGCTTGTGAACCAGAAGCCCTCTATTCCAAGAATATGTCATATCCCAGTCCCCATATTGGAACGAGGGGCTAGGCGCTCCCTCAGGAGGAAGCCCAAGATGGAGCCTCCAGATATTCTCACATTCCTTGGCCAAAGCTAGATACTGTTCCGATTTGTTAGGATAGTTCACAACATCTACATTAAGAACTGGCCCCCACACGCGAGCGTAGCGGGCAGCAAGCAGGCGAGCTGCCATCGAGGCAGCTAAGTTACCCACAGCCCAGTAATCCTCATCCTGGATGGTAGTAGTAGAGGCAGTTACTAAATGAGTATGGGTAAAGGTTATACGTACAGTCTGGCTGGCGCTCGGAGTGAAGCTGAGGAGCCTTAAGGAAGGATTGCCGCTTGTACCCCGATAAAGCATCCAATCCTTGGGCTCAAGGTAAGTGGGCGTCCTGCTGCCCTGAGGACACTCCACAGCCAGGATAACCGAGAAGTCCTTTTCCCAAGTGTCAGGCAGAGTGAGGTCATAGACTCCAGAGCCTGCGATATCGTCTACGATGATCTGTGGCCTGAAACGACTGTGATACCGCACGGCGAGCTCTATGGAGTCGTTGATCTCAGTAGTGCTGATTTCCTCACTGGCCTCAACCTCCTGAAGCCGATTACGCACAGCATCAACGTAGGAGCTCAGATACTTTGTCAAGTTCTGCTCCTGATATAGGGTTTGGGAGAGTCAGCCCCTGGGCAAGACTGACTCTCCAGGCGAGAGAGAAAGGATATCACACGATCTCGGCGTACATTCCACGATGCTCAAGAGCTGCTACCCCATAGATATGACGAATCTTGTAGCGGAGCTTATCAGCAGTGAAATTCGACCCAGCATTGGCCAACTCGGTAAAGATTTCGGGCTCCTGAGAACCATAGAAACCAACCTCGATGGTTGCAATCAATGAAGGGTCTGCGATCAAGTACCAGTTGTTAGAATCAGTCCAGTGCCTCACTACAATCAGCTCAAGCGTCTTATAGTGCATGTTGGGCTGAGTTGCGTTGAAGGAACTGGCAAGTGCCCTAACTGGCGAATTGATGAGGTCCCAGGCTGTGCCTCGGAGCTCTAGTGGAACCAGCAAGTACTTGGGCTCCACGTCCAGATAGGTGAGCTCAGTTCCACCAGACCCTACTGGCTCCATCTGCTCCAGCATAGCATTCTTGGCACTTGTGAGCTCTTCATAGCTAAGAGCAGTTGTCCCATAGTTCCCGTGACTGGCCGCGTTGAACAGAGCCACTGAATCATAGTTCATTGCAGCGTTCGTGGTCAGAACGTCGAAAACTGCCTTGTAGACACCCACCTTGGCTGCAAAGGCCATAGCCTTGGGAATTCGCCGTAGAGCACCAAGGTCGTCGTTGGCGATAGCTTTCAGTGTGATACTCTCCAAGTTACCCTTTTTGGTCGGGGTGTAGTTCTGCATCTCATTTGGAGGATCATACGACTGCTCTGTGTAGGTGCTTCCCTCGGAAACCGAGCTGAGGGCAACATAGCCACCTATGCGGACTCGCTCCTGGGACTTCATGTTGTCGAGAGTCTCGACGCTGGAGCAAATCTTCTTCCAGTCATCATAGCCAGGTTTGCGGTATTCCTTAAGCAGTCTCCTGGTCATGCTGGTTCCGAAGACGTTCGTCCAAGTGCTTGTCGATATCTCCTCTCGCAAGAAACCAACTGACGAGTCAAAGGCTGACGACGCATTCAGGATATGCTGAGCTCTGACATCCAGAATCGGTGTACCAGTGACTATCGAGTAGGCTTCACGCAGATTCCTGAAGCGAGGAATCCCGTCGATATCTTCGCCCTCCAGGAGACCATCCATAGCCTTGTCAATCTTGTCCCGCTCGCTCTCGCCCATCTTGATTGATGGGAAGTAACGACGCTCTGGTGGCAGAATTTGGGCTAAGACTTCCTTCTCCTCGCGAATCGCCTCAGTGAGAGTCTCCGAGGTGAATTCGAGAGAAGAGAAGCGTCGCCCAAGTTTATCCTGGACAGGCTTGGGAAGACCGCTGGACTGAAGCGCCGAGTCAAGCTGCGCCTTGAGATCCGTCTTCCGAGACGTATCCTGCATTTCAGCCAGGGTAGCCTTTAGGCTCTCGATCTCTTTGACCGCCTCAGTGAGGTGAGAAAGATCAGGAGATGGTTCAGTCTCTGGCTCAGGCGTAGGCTCCAAATCAGGCTCTGGCTCAGAAGCAGGCTCAGGGAACAAGTCTGGCCTCACCTCTCTCAGATTCTCCAGTGTGATGGTGTTCAGAATATCTAGTTGGCTCACTTCTTCTGCCTCCTTCCCTTCTAGCATTTTCACGAATTTGCCACCAGCTGCAGGCTCAGTGACAGCATCTACAGATTGTACTTTGTCAATCGAAACGACTTCCTTGAGGAGTTTGTCCTCCTCGCGAATCAGTTTCTGTCTGCCGATGGCGCTGATCGAGAAGCCAATGAGGTCTCGTTTGCCTCGCTCCCAGGCCTCTACGACTTTATCTCGAAACCATCGTTCTGATTCTAGGATGTTGAAGACAGCCCCAATTCCTTTGACTCCGTCGCCGAGAACTTTCGGGCTTTCAAACCAGCCTACGATGTCTCTGATAGAGCGTCCAGGGCGCTCGCGACGCTCAGAGGCAGTTGAATGGTCAGCGAAGCACTTAGCACCATCGAAGAGGGGAAGCGCTTTTTCAAGAACAGGGAGACTGTACTTGGTGCGATTCTCAGAGACGCCTGCCTCGATGAGAGTGACTTCCCACTGGCTACCCTCTGTGCCTTCAACAGCTTCAAGAAGTCGGCCAGTTAGGGTCCTGAAGTGGACAGCCTCGCGCCGCTCACCTATTTCCCTAGCCCGCATCCGAGTTCCGCACTTGGGACACTTCTTGTCCTTAGCCTTGACGCCAGCCTCGACTGTCTCCTCATAGCCACATTTAGGGCAATAGACGACATGCTTGCCGTGGGGATGGGGCTCAGATTTGGCAACTTCGGTCTTGCCATAATCCTCATACTTGGTCTTGCCGTAGTCGCCGTAGGCTTTCCCGTAATCCACCTTCATCTTAGTGCCACACTTGGGACAGTTGCCGTCTTTGTCAGGCTTGCCCTTGTAGCCGCACTTTGGGCAGACATAAGTGGAAGCTTTTGCGACCTCCCCTTTTGCCCCATAGTCCTTCCCAAAGTATTCGGTCAGGTTGTCAATGGCTTTCTTGGCAACAGTCTCCAACTTGGCTTTGCCCTTCACACTCTTCAGGAATGCCTGAAGCTTCTCCAGACCCTCGGAGTTGCGGCTAGACTCCACATCCTTGACAGGCTTCTGGGCCGAGAGTAGTTTCAGGCGAGTGAAGCTACCCTGGGCCGCCTTGGGAATCTCCTCTTTGGACGCCTCAGCCGCCTTCACGAAGTCCTCAATCCAACCTTTCACCTTTAATGTGAAACCCATTGTTACCTCCCTTAGAATGAAAGAGAGGAGGCTGTAGTCTCCTCCTCACTACAAAACAGTTGCTCCGCCTATTGCGAGCGGTTATGTGATTAGCGAAACGAGATCGTCGGTTTGAGTACCGCCTTACCTCCACTAGCTGAGAGCGTCACATCGATACGCCGAAACTCATACCTGTCTAGGACCAGGGCTAGCTCTTTAGACTGAATTAGTTGGCTAATCCAGGCCCGCACTATGGGATGAGCTTTGTTATCTTCATTATAACCGGTTATGCTGCGCTTGTCAAGTCCTAGGAAGGAATCTAAGGCCATGTCTTTTCCTCATTCAAGTTCCCAGATGATGGCTAAGGCGAAGGTCTCCTTTTCCTTACACGTCCTCAACCTTTATTATGAAATCCTCTTTGATAGCAGGGCTCCCAACAAGGGAGATCTTCTGAATCTTAATGTCGTACAGGCCTGCCGAGTTGTCCATAACCCCTTTCCCGGAGATCGAGAAGCCCCTGATCTCACCTGAGAGAACACGCTTGCGAATCGCGGGCGACAGAACAGCGATCTCGGCAATAGCAGTGCCTTTCTTGAAATGCTGGCTGCCAATCTTGAACCCAACTGGGGCTTGGAAGATTTGGGTAAGCCTAAGATCGTTGGGAGAGACTTTCTCAGAATGCTCAATATCGAAACCAATGTCCCCCATTGTGCGAATGGCCTTAGCGACCTCTATTGCTGTAACATGGTGGCCCTGAGCGTCAGTTTTGCCTGGGATGAGAATTGCCCCATAGACAAACAGTTGCTTTTCGGCGGCCGGTGAGTGAAAGAGCTTCGAGCTGAAGCTGAGCGATTTGCGAAGGCGAAACTCTCCATTGCCAGCAGAGAACTCAGCCCACTTCTCGTCTAGTTTCTTCTGGGAGGTTAGCCCTAGCCATTTGCGGCCATGAGGGTCAGCCTTGAGAACTTTGAGGACATCGGCGTTCCAGATGATGTGTTTGAGATGTTCCTTTTTAGCCTGCCGCTCCTTAGCATCACGGGAGTAGCGGAGGATGTAGGGCCGAGGGTCTTTGACGACATGATTGACCATCCACCAGTTACCCTCAGTTCCGAGCTTTGTGTACTCAGGCCTACCTGCTAGCTCCTGGACTCCCCAGCGGCCTGAGAGATTTTTGTGGCGGTTGAACCAGAAAAACCCCTCATGGAAATCCGACTTTTGGCAACCATATGCCACTTTCCCAGCATCCCGAAAGATGAACCTAGCGCCAGTCTTCGCCGTTGCACCTACGCCTCCAGCTGAGACCTGATAGACGAGACGCTTAGGATTGACGATAGTGAGCCATACCATCGGCTGAACCGATTCCTGAGTAAGATTCTCTGGCAAGCCTGCCAAGAGTTGGATTGCACCTGATTCTGCCAATCGCATAGCTAACGGACGTTGGGAACCGAGAATTATTTCGCCCTCCTCGCTGGCGAACATCTGGGACACGCTCTCATGAGGATTGGATTCAACTAGGCGTAAATAGCGCTCCTCGTCACAGAGTGGATTAGGACACTTGCGGTAGGCTACTATCTTGTCGCCCTCCTTGTTCTCAAGGAATCTGTCCCTGATAGGATAGACGGTTTTGCCGTCGGCAAACTGGAGTACAACCGACGGGGTAGAGAGGGTCCACCCAATGAGGAACTCGCCCTCTGGAGAGCGCATTCGCCAGTCACCATGGACATTGCCCACATTGAGTATCTTGTTGTTGGAAGGAAGAACTTTGGGAGGTTTCTCGTCAAGGTGCTTGTGGACAGCAGCAGTGACATCACCCCGCTTCTCGGAGGTTGCCTCTGCGTCTCGCCTGAGAGACTCTAGGCTAGTCGTTAGGACGACAGGCTTGTAACGTTTCCAGATGTCAGGAATAAGATCAGGATATCGTCTGGCGTTCTTGAGTGCGGCGCGTAGGCCCACAAGCTCAGCCTGAGTCCAGATACCCCGCTCATGGTGCATATAGACAAAGGGAAAGGTTTTGTCGGGAGGTTGGTGAACCATGTAGGGATCGCCGAACTTGCGCTCAGCCTCAGCACGCTGCTTCTTGTGGGTGGGTTTCTCGCCTTCGCCAGGAGGAACTACGGCTTCGTGGAGATCGGCGAAGTCGTAGTTAGCAATTAGGAGCTCACGGCGAGTGCGTGTTGGCTGACCAGCCTTAGTCTTACGCGAGTAAACTGTATAAGTCATTTGACGAGAGACTGACTTGATATTGAAATCCTTGAAGGCCTTGCGCGTTCTAGGTTTGTCTGCCATGGATAGTAGCCACTTGCCGCGTAGTCCTTTGAGGAACTTAACAAGGGCTTCGGGGTCAGGGGCCTTACCACCATAGGGCTGAAGGTCACCACTGCCCCAATAGGGCGGATCAATGTAGTGGAAAGTAGACAGTGAGTCATTCTCCCGCATAGTCTTGAAGGCGTCTTGCTGGACGATAGAGACATTGCCACGTAGTTTCTGCTGGCCTGCCCTGATCTTATCCATTTCGGCTTTCATGGATGCGGGCTGGTTGCTACGGGCGAAGCCTTTAGCAGGCGAGTGAGCCCAGGAGTTGATATCCAGGTATCTAAAGCGATAGAAGCGCTCTCGTTTGCGGACTGGCTTTTGATCCTTGAGGAACTGCCAGCGACCCTTGGACGGCTGCCAGTTCTGCTTGCGCAGCCATTCGATATCCTCTGCTGAGGCGTCCCGAACAAAGCGGAGGGCTGCTATTATCTCAGGGTCTGTATCCCCTAGAACTGACTTGTGGGCTTTGGGCTTGGCGAAGAATACAGCCCCTGATCCGACATAAGGCTCACAATAAGTCTCATGGGCAGGTATCCTAGGCAGGATATGCTTCAGCAAGACGGTTTTGCCTCCAGGATGCCCAAAAGGCCCAGGACGAACATGCTTGCGGATGGACTTGGGAGACTTTGCCACGATGCGCTCTGCGTCCTGGACGGTGTCAGGCTGTGTACGGGTAGGATCAAACTCTTTGCATCTAGGAAAAGTCCAGGAGTAGTGAGTAGTGCTGTTGTCCTTCCAGGCTCGCATCAGGATGGGAGCCACTGTGATGATATCGCCCAGTTTCGGCGGAGGGTCGTACTTAACGGCGTAGGTATTGCCATAAGCCCAGTCGCCTCGGGGCCTGTTCTCAAAACCCTTAGCCATCTCCCAGATTTCAGGGTCGTCAGTGCCTTTCCAGACTCCGCCCTCGTGTTCGGCGTCCCACTTGAGGGAGAGGTTTCCAGGAGTCAGCTTGTGCTCAGAGTCGATAGGGATGAGCTTCTTACCGTCCCGAAGGGCACAGCGATAGTAGAAAGTCTTGGAGCCTTTCTGCAACTTACGAAAGGCTTTAAGGGCCTCATCACCCTGGAGATTGCGTTTGGGGCGTTCGTCAGGAGGCCAGGGATTAGGCTTGCGAGTACGCCCTATGACTTTGCAATGCAGCTCCACCGCCAACTTTAACTTTCCCCAGTCAGCAGTCTCTTCTCGGGTACGACCCCGAATAGGATAGTCGCTATCCAAGGTTTTGACCATAGCTCCTTCTGAGCCAGGATAAGCAGATGCCTTGTCGAGGGCAGACAGGAACTCGCTTTTAGTCTTAGCTACCCAAGTTTGAGCCTTTCTGAGAAACTTCTTATCCTTAGGGAGAAGTTCGTCAAGAGCTGCCAATCGCACCGAGTAGGGCTCAGTGTTAAGAGGCTTACCATCTACTAGCAGACAATCGTGGACATTAATGTGGATATCCTCACCCCTGAGAGGTGTTTTGCCCACAACCATCTTTATCATCTCACGACGAGGAATGGGCTGATTCTCCTGCCAAATGACAGCTTCCACATCCAGTATGCAGGAGTCGCCTGGCAGAGATTTAATCTCTGCTACGACTTCAGGGAGAATAGAAGCACGGTCTCGTTTCTTATCCTCGGTGAGCATCTGAACTCTGTCGCCCTTCCTGAATACGATAAGCCGGATACCGTCAAACTTGGCCTGAACAGCAATCGGTCGCTTGGCCTCTATGCGCTCCTTGGCCCACATCTCCCAGAGGTCTTGTTTGTTATTGAACTCATAGAGACCATAGCCAGTGCGGGCCTTCAGCGGAGTGAAGGGTTTGAATAGCTCTACTTGCTTCGATTGCCGGAAGGAGATATCCTGGTCTTGGGGAAGAGCCGTGAGGAACAAGTCTACCCGTTCCTGATGGGAGAGCTCAGCCAGGCTCTCCCCTGATAGTTCCAGGCAGTCAGTAGGATAGAGAGAATTCTCATAGCCCAGCGCTGACAGGGAGAATGAGGACAACCCGAGATCTCTGTACTGGTTAAGGCTGTCTGCATAGTCACCTGAGACATCTTTGCCCTTCTCGTCCAGCACAAAGCAGATGTTGCCGACCTTGCGAATCAGAAGCTCAGACATAGGTTTTCACCTCAAACTCAGACAGACCTGGAGATGCCAGTGATCTCTGAATGAATGATGCTCAGTATCGATCTGGGCAATTGCTAGCCCTCGCTCCAGACATATTGCCCGCGCTACACCTAAGGCTATCTCAATGGTCTGTTGGCGGATCGCTGCTATAAGCTCCCCTGTAGCCTCACAGTCGAAATGTTTGCGAGGTACGCCCAAGAGCCTTAGGACATAGCCCTTGGGATCAAGGTCTTCAACGATAGTAACTGCCCTTGAATGATAGAACCATTCGGTCTTGTGGGCTTCAGGTGAGCCCAAAGCGATGTCGCACATGGGGCAGTACCTCATCTATTCCCTCCTCAGTCCTGTCTAGGGTCCACTTGGCCGGTTGCCTTCTCTGATACGCTCTCTTGCTCAGCGTGCTGTTCCTTGAGGGCCTCTACGGGGACAACAGCTGGCTTCCTCCCACGAGCAATACGCCTGAGGGCAAAGAGAGAGCCAGGAGCCTCAATCGGCTGCCAGGTTTTCCTGGTGACGTTCTTGAGCCAGAACTCAGTAGCCAGCTTAACTTCAGGCATATTGTTGTGCTCATAGTCGTGAAGGACCACTAAGCCTTTCAGCGGGATGCTATCTTGCCAAGTAACTAAGTCGAGTAGAACATCCTTGAAAGCATGTGAGCCATCTATGAAGAGCAGGTCTACAGAGTTTCCAGGGAAGTCAGAAAAGCCACTAAGGATAGTTACTCCTGGATCACCATCTATGATCGATCCTTGCTCCTTCACGCTGTAGATGGAAGACTCAGGCGCGCCTGCCCTGAAGCACCATAGCGCAGCGCAGGGGCCAGACTCGATACTGACAATGGAGCCAGAGCCCTCAGCAGAGTCTTTGAGGAACTCACGCTCCTCAAGTGTCAGGGAGAAACCAGCGGTTGTCTTGTAGTCAATCATTATGTCTCCTCGTCTATATTCTGACACAAAAGCTCCATATAGTCAAGTGGAGGGCTCTGGAGTTTGATGCTGCCCGAATTCCCAGGAGCGCTCCCCTTGACTCGTATTGGGTGCTGAGATAAGTTAGTAAGCCAGGTCTCCTTGTGGCTCATTATGTATTCAACGTCCTTGTAGTCAAGCAGGCCAAGAAAGGGCAGAATCATCTTTAGAGTTTTCCGAGAAGCGTTCCGATTTCCTCCTTCTCGCACCCAGAGTGACGAATGGCCATACCTATGGAGATAGAAAGAGTCGGGCATTGCCATCATTTTGGAGCCTGTGGCTAGCTGCCTGAAGGCGAATCCCCAGGTTTCATAGGTCTTTGCGAACTCAGGGTAACCTTCAGCTTTGGCCCAGGACTCCTTAGTGAACATATAGTTCCCACTAGCCCCAGGAGTTATTTGGCCAGCCAAGCAGTCGGATAGAGTCAACAGACCTGGGCCATACTTCCAGCTGTGTGTTATCTGGCCAGTTCCGTTTCTAAAGAAACGCGTCTCCTCGAACACTGCTATATCAGCATTGGAGCTAATCAAATATGTTTTGAGTTTGGGGATGCTGCCTGGCACTAGGATATTATCTGAGTCTAGGTTGAAGAGTAGGGAGTTCTTGGCACTGGCTATCGCTGTATTCCTGGCTGCTGATGCGCCCCTATTACTGTCGTGTTTGAGAAGCCTTATTGAGGGATAGTACGCGGCCAGTCTCTGCAAAATCATCAGGGTATTGTCAGATGAGCCATCGTCAACAATGATGAGCTCGTCGCCATCTTCAAAGTTCCCCTTCTGAATAGACTTCACAGACTCCTCGACGAACTCAGCGCAGTTGTATGCAGGCAATACGAAGCTGATGCTGGGCATCTTCTTCTCTATCCACCAGACATATTCGCCTAGTGAGTGAACGCGCTGAGCAAACCGACTGAAGAATCTATCCACGGCTTTCTTAACTCCTGGCAAGTCAGGATGAGAATAGTCATGGCCGCCAATTATCCCGCCTTCGCGTACTTTGGGAAACCAAGCACAGAGATCCGCCATAACTTCCTGGTAGGAATGGTCAGCGTCTATGTAGACGAAATCAATCTCCTGCGGGATGATAGACGATGCCTCTACCGAGCTTTTTCGTACAGGCTGGTAACGATCGCCAAACGGGGCAAGTCTGTTCAGAACGAAGAGATAGAGGGTATCCATCTCAGACTGCGAGAGGCCCAAGGAGCTGCTAGTTCCTGTTTGCTGATAGGGATCAACTCCATAGACCTTCTCAATAGTGGGGATGTTGAGAAGTGCTTCTATGTGCCCTCCAAAAGCAACGCCAACCTCGACGCCAGTCCTGAAACCTCTCAACTGAACAATTCGATCAAACACGCCGTAGGCTTTCCCCCATACCGCCTCGGCCTGTAGAGAGTGCTGATGGTGCTTTAATGCCATAGAGCCTCCAATTCCTGAAACACATACTTGTGCCAGTGCCCAAACGATAGATCTTGATGCCAGGCTTTCTTGGCACATCGCCCCATCTCTAGCAATTCTGTCAGAGTGTGGGAGTCGAGGGACACATTTGCTTCCTCGGCCGTGCGAGCATAGAGACTCATTATACTCCAGTTCAGGAAACGTTTGAAGGGGCGGGTGTCTATGCTGCCAATGAGAAGGGGCACTACTCCCAGTTGCATAGATTCATAAAACCTAAAAGACGAGCCACCCCATCCCCTGGGACAGAGGGAAACATACGACCGAAGGATCAAGTCTACAAAGAATCTACTGGTTTTGCGTGTGTCCTGAATGTCAATGTCCTGGCGAGGCCCCAGAACACGCTGCATGTCTGCGCGAACCTCGTGCGTTCGGAGTCTCCCTGCAAAAGACGCTAACCACTGTTTAGGGGGATCAACTGCAGGGAGCTTATGAGGATAGGAAAGAAGAGGGACGTCGATGCCTTCTTCCCCTTTGCGAGACCCTAGAAACTGCACAGTTCTACCAAGGTCTACCAAAGGCCCATCATCATACTGGCAAATTGTAAAGGTCCTTTTGTCGTCAATGATTCTTCGGGCAACTTCACGCTGAAGTGCTTCTAGGCCAGTCTTGGCATAGTTATGTGTCACATGGTAACGTGTCCAGTAGATAGGAAGGTAATGCCAATCAGCAACGTCAGAAGACTCTGCGATCGTCCAGTCACTAGAAGGCTCTGTGAGATGCTGAGCGAAGTCTTGCTCAATGCCGTAGTCTCGCTTGTTGTGAGGAGGATAGAGAATCTTCATGGGAGGAGGTTGAAACTGAGACGACACAGGAAGAACAAATATCCTCAAGGCGCTACTCCTAAGCAACCAAATCTGCAAAGATGTTTCCGTTCTCGGGCCGATCTCTTGGATCAGGGCGATACTCAGGCGGAATCAGAGGCGACGCACTTTGGTTTCTACCTGTGAAGACTACTGTTGAATATCCAACCATAAGAGCCATCTCTTCAAGCGAGCTAGGGGTCAATACATTGAGATGCTTGGACTTATCCCACTCATGGACATAGACACCCTGAAAGCCAAGGGAGAAATTAGAGTGATCGCGCATCGATGCTAACAGGTTAGGCGTATCAATTCGATGAATGGAGTCTGGCTTCAAGACTCGGAGAGAATCAGCTAGGAAGAGAACTTGGCTACGCTGGTTCAGGTGCTCAAGGAAGTCCTCATGGAAGACGACATCTACCGAATTGTCAGGAAAGGGCAAAGGCTGCCTAGACACATCTAGTGCAAGAAAATCTGACTTGTCGCCCCTAGCGGACTCTGGGTAGTACTTGTCAGTGTAGTATTTCAGGTACGCCTGGTAAGGAGTGAACTTGAGATCGATATTTATCCATCCCTTTAGCACTCTGGGGCCACAGCCTATATGCAACTTGATCACTAGGCTTTCCTCCAGGGGTTACGAACTGTCTCAAAGTATTTCTCTCTGCCCTCCTTAATTCGCTCGAGGTCGGCATTCACATTGATGTCTATTTCTGCGATTCTGCTCTTCCAGAAAAGAGGTATGTCCTGAAGACCAATTTTCAGATCTGTGCCCGTCTTTCGGTCGCGGAAACTGAAATCCCTCGCAGAAGGGTTTATGTTTACCCAGCCATCTCGGTATTCTGGATATCCGTAGGCGATCCGAATCGAGCTGTCGAAGAACCCTGTTGGAATGAATAGAGGAGGAATCTGGTCAGGACTGATCTTAGTGATACCAGTTGTATGCGAGTAGCCGTCAAAGTGCGCACAGAGCTCCTTCTTGGGCACTATCATCAACTGGTTAGGAGTTGGAAGAAACCTGCGAACATCTTCTGCTCTGATGATTCTGGCATCACCGAGATCATGTGAGCAAAACCAGTGTTGCAGGAGATTCCTATTGACGATCTGGATAGAAGAGTTGTCGCCATTGAATCTCACAAAGCTCGTAGCAATCTCGTCGTCTTCTACTATGCGTGAGTCGCTAGAGAACTGTCTGTAGAAAGGACTCCCAACGACAGGCGCGTTGACGAACTCACTGAAGTGCGAGTAGACAACGGAGACAAATGGGTAGTTTTGTGAGAACCTTGAAGCCTTTTTGAGTAACTTGGGCAGGTGATTGAGATTGCTTGCTATGAGGGGATGATCGTTGTTAGGTGCATAAAAGATGAAGTCATCCTCAAAACTGCAAACTTGCTCCACTCTTGCCCTGTACGTCTTCTGGTTAGAGGAGCGAGGCCGACTAACATCTGCGTCTGGGAAAACTTCTTGCACAAAGTCCAGGAACGTGCTTTCATCATCCTTATCAGCAACATCGTATGCGATGACAACATGTGTCCACGGAATCATCTTATAACTCGCAAGCGTGTACTTTGTGATATCTATTCTCCGTGGCATCTTATACTGGGGACAGGAGTTCCTGATCTCCCTGTTTGGCCAAACAAACGCAGGATGGAGAGGCTCGTCAGTAATGTATGTATCAAGGTAGAATATCATCCGACTACCCACCTGCGGAGCAAGATGTCTAACAATATATTGAGAGCCCTGAGAGCCCCATCCCAGGAGAGAGACGAGTGCCCAGCAGTATACTGTATAGGGACTTCCTCAACTGAAAGGTGCAAGCGCCTAGCCCAGCCTAGCACCTCGATTTGCCAAGCGTGCATATCAGATTTATAATGGACGGCTAGTAGCTGCCCAATTGCTTCTACCGAATAACACCTGAAGCCGCTAGACCAGTCATGGACCTGTTTACCTGGTTGGGCTAGGTTGCAGAGCAGAGCCATGACTTGACTGCATACCCTGCGCCACGATCTGCCATGATATTGGCCTCCAGCCACAAACCGACTGCCTATTACGATGTCAGCCTCTGCTGCCAGGAGACGGGGGATATCTGATGGCCTATGCGATCCGCCTGCATCCATGACTATGACTCGTGTCGCATTGTTGTCGAGGGCTCTCTGCCAGCCAGTGACTATCTTTCCTGCAATGCTCTGGCCGTTGTAGATTACCTGGGCTCCCGCGCTGGCAGCTCTTGGGCCAGTATCGTCTGAAGGCCCACTGGTAACTACTAACACCGTTCCGTAGTGGGCGGCTTCGGCAACTAGGTCTGCAATAGTAGCAGCCTCATCTTTTGCTGGAATAACGATCCACAGAGTTCTCATATTCGACAGATCGCGATAACTGGCGAGACTCGCGTACAGGAGTCTAGGCAAGGGTCAAGGGTATAGTCAGAAAGCCTAACCTGACTGAAGCGCGAGAGAAGAATATGCCGAAACTCCTCGGCTGTCCACTCTCGAACATGATACTTGTTCCTTGGCGGGCCTGCGCCTGACGCTCCTCCTCTAATATCTTGATTCCTGTTAGGAGACGAGATGTATAGGGTTCCAGACTCTTTCAGAATTCGAGCCATCTGATCCAGTGCTGCCTGGTAGTTTGCGATATGCTCTATCACCTCAACCGCCACCACTACATCGAAACTGTTGTCAGAAAGAGAGCACTTCCCTATATCCTCATTCAGAAACTGCACATTTGTTAGGGGATGACATTTCCTAGAGAACCTGACGGAAGACGCAACCTTCTCGATGCCAATAACTGACTGAGCCCTTTGTGCTAGGATAGTAGTTCCCAGTCCCGCTCCAGAGCCTATATCACAGACCGTCTTGCCTTTCGCTCTGACCGCAATATTCTCGTAGATTTGACGCTGAGGAGGCTCTAAGAGATATTCTCCTTGCTGCCAACGATGAAAGGCAAACTTAACCATGTCCTGACCTAGTTCTGGATTCTCTCTGTAAGTCATTCCTTCACCTCACAGGTAAGTCTTCTCCTATATGTCTCACCTCACAGGCGTATTAGGAAAACGGATCATCTCACACCATTCCTGACTATGATGGTGCATCTCCAAACCGCCGAACTGCATGTTTATGTAACCGAGCTTTCCTGGAAAGCGATGGGATAGTCTCTCCCAGTTGCTTCTGTTTCTGTAGTAAGATTCAACCTGACCAAGCGTCCGGCCCGTAGGGGCAAGTGTAAGGACACTCTCCAAGAACTCAGCTCGGTAGAGAGCCATCCACATGACAACTGCCCAAAATCGCCCGTCCACCATTCGGTCATGAAAATAAGACCACCAGAGAGTATAATCCGTACAGCGAGTAGGGTGCAACTGTATGGTATCGAAAGAGACTTGATTCTCCTCGATAGTTAGGCCTGTGCGATTGCCAAGAAGTGGTTTGCTATGCCTCTTTATAAGGATCGGGTAGCCAACAAAGAGCACTTCTTGCAACTCCCTATCGTTGCTGAAAGCGTCCTGGGCATATCTGAGAAGAGGTCCGAATTCGGGGACATAGATGTTATCGTCCATATGGACAAAACAGAGATCTGCTCCCAACTTGCGAGATTCCTTCACGGCCTTTAGCAAAGCTGAAGTATTGCCAAGAGGCTTGGGACGCTGCATGAGCATTACATTAGGCTGGTTATAGATTGCCTGAGCAATAATATTCCATTCAAGGGATTTGTCAAGCACCACAACATGTAAGTAGCCGTCGCCGATAGTTTCCCTGAGGGAAGCCAGAGAGTCTCTGGCCCAATCAGCTCGTTGCTGGTTGTTAATGTAGCTAGGAGTTACAACCGAGAGCGTCATGCTGACTCCTTAACCAAGTCTACGCACCAGAAGCAGAACCTGAAACCCGTGAGTGCCTCTATGTCTTCTGCATTGCCAGGCCGAGGGAAGAAGAACGCCTCATCCGTTACCGAGAAGGCTGGCAACATATCCAGAACTTGGGCCTGCGTGAAGATTCGGTGCGCATTGAAGCAGAGGGCAGGGGTATGACTCACTTGAGTGCTCATTATGAAATGTCCACCAGGCTTGAGCACCCTCGAGATCTCCTTGCAGGCTTTGATGCTACCGAGCGGATCGAGCTTGTCGCCGTATCGACCTAGACCTATATGCTCTATCACACATAGGCTGCTCAGGAGCTCAACTGAGGCGTCTTTGAAGGGGAGATTAGTGATCGAGCCTTGCCTACATGTTAATCCAGGAAGAGATACTGGAATGGGCCTTATATCGATACTCGTTGTAGGAAACATCTGGGCAAGAATTCCCACGAGGAGCGCAGTCGATCCTACATCTACTATGCTGCTAGGCTTGAGGTCTACTATCCGCTTGAACGCCCAGGTATCTTGTCGAAAGTAATAGGCATCCAGGGGAGTTGATGCGGTCTTATCCTCAAGACGAGGATACATTTGGAGTCTACACCTCTCAGCTCCAGGAAGGCTCATGTACGTGGCGAAGTCCCTACGGTATTGTTCAACAGCAGTCACTTTGCCAAATCCTCATAAGCCTTGCGACAGCATCGTCCCAAGTGAAGTGAGCAAGAACCTCCTGTCGGCCTGCCATGGCTATTTCTTCACGTTCCTCGTCGTGAGTGAGATAGTAAGCAATGAGACTCATCGCCTCAGGTATGGAGATGAACCAGACCAGATGCTTGCGGTTCTCAAAGAACGTCTCCAGTCCAGGGACATAGTGAGTAAGGTGAAACGCTCCACTGGCCATTGACTTGAAAGTACGTTGCCAGGAAGCATACAGATACATGTCGTTCACTCCATTGACGCCCAGAGTGATACGCGATTGAGAACAGGCCTTAGCGAAAGCAGGGCCATAAACGAACGGGTGGGTATTCGTGTGGAGGTACTTCCAGCCTTCAGCCCCACCGAAGATGTGAAGAGAGTAGTTACTCTCGACGATAGCCTCCAGTAGTTGGCGACGTACCTGATAGCCCCTGTGAGGCAAGGGGACGTTAGTGCCCATGAAGGCTAGGTCCCAGGCTCTGGGTACGTCTTGCGGGCAAAAGACTTCTGGGTCAATTCCACCGTCCCACCAAGGACCCACATGTCTCACACCCGCAACCTGATATCTATCAGCAACCTTCTCGTCCTCGTTGTTGAAAATGGTACAATCTGCGTATCGTCCAATATCGACGATGAAGGAGACTGGATTGAGACGGAAGTCCCCACAATAGTAGATGATATAAGCAGGCAGGGAATCCCTGAGCGTCTTAATGCTAGAGCCGAGAATGCTTTCCCCCTTCCTAATAAAGATCAGGTCAGGACGAAACTCCAGAGCAGTTTCCACTAGCGTCTCGTTCATGTAGGCTGCCCCGTGGTCATGAGCCATTTTCCTGAAAGGGAAAGCCAGTGGAACGGCAACTTTGCGAAGGGCCTTCATAAAGCCAGCAGCCCAGAACTCCGTGTGGAGAGACGGAGCTATGCTAACGAATAGGACTCTGGGGAGTCTTGTCATGGCGATTCTCTGAACACTGACCAAGTGAAGCTCCCTTTCCAAGCCATATCCACGCCCTGGCTAGGATGCTCCATCATCGGGAGGCTTGGAACGAGACTTCTGAGATAGAAGTCGAGGTGAGTGCCCCGTTGCTTGATAAGCCACTTGTGATAGAGCTTCTCGCGACGCTCATATCGACGCCTTTCTACTGTCTCGTTTGGCGCAGTTATGAAACCACTCCTTCCTACCCGCACCAACTCAGCACAGGCTTTCTCAGGATTATCAACATGTTCGAGCGTCTGAGAGCAAATAACAATGTCGAAGGACTTATCCAGAAATGGCATGGCCTCAAGGTCACCACAAATCATAGTCTGTCCTTTGCGAATCATAAGAGTGCCCGTTATACGAGAGGTACTGTCTCCTTGAAGATATTTGTCCATGAGTATGTTGGCTCTTGGGTTCGATGCCATGCCTGATCCTGCATCTAAAATCATAGTTGGGGACCCCTAAGTATCTAAGGTCATGATTCTGGCGTCCAGGTATACTTCTCAACTTCTTGGGCCGTTACTCTAGTCTCGTAATGCTTTGGGTGGATATCAATGCCTTGAGATGCCATTTCTCTGACCTTCTGACGCATAGAGTTGTGAGAAGTCGCCTTGAAAGTCCTATACGACGTACCGTCTGCCATCACAAAGTCCTCATCAGGTATCTCTCTGCAATCGACATTTCTCACATAGACGCTTCTGAGGCCATGTTGAAACTCCCGTGAGTAGTATTGGCTGTCCCCTAGACCGTAGAGGCCCCTCTCAACGAAGAAGCCTAGCTTCTCGAATGTAGTTGCACTGATGACATAGATTCCACCTGGATTAGGGCAGTTGTCTAGGACAACTCCTTTCACAGTTTTCCAGTGCGTGGGTGTAAACCAGCTCGGGCCTCCAGGAGTGCCAAATCCCTGAACATTGCAGCCGATTATGCCAAGGCGAGGGAGAGTAGATGTATAGCAGAGGTAGCTGAGCCAGTAGGGACTGACTCTGATATCGTTGTCGATACAGCAGTACCAGCTAGCCTGGCCCTGGGTAGCTCGCAGGCCGAAGTTCTTCCCCATGTCAATGCCTCGGTTCTCGGGGAGAAGAATCAATCTGTTAATCTTACCAGACCGCCTGAGTTCCTGTAGGTTTTCCCTCGTCTCGTCCCAGCTCCCGTTATCGACAACAGTCAGAATGTATGGCAGATGAGTGTGCTCGAAAATGGAAGAGAGACTCTGCTGAGTGAGATTCCACCGATTAAAGGTGACCATGGTTAGAGATACCTGCTGCCCAGATTCCTTTGCGTTCTTGACAAAGACTTTAGGCTCAAACTCATTGGTTTTCATTTAATGCCCCCCAGGTCATAGCGCTCTCCTTCTTGCGAATAGTTGCTATATGACTGCCCGGACCAGTCCTTCTGATATACTGTGCAGAATCAGGCCACCTGAAATCCATGTCAACCTTTTTAGAGAGAGCGGGCGTCTTGTCAGTCCACTTCTGTTTGTACCTGGCAAAGCTCTCAGATGGAATCCACTTGCCTGTTTTTCGCTGAGTGTAAGCCCAGAGATGAGTTAGGATAGACGATGGACAGTAGAGATTCCTAAATCCTGCCTCAAGACACCTCAAGCCATAGTCCACATCACCATAACCGAACACATATTTCTCGTCAAGTAAGCCCACCCGCTCGATGACGGATTTCTTGATAAGGAGACAGGCCCCCGTGTTGAAAGGGACTTCTCTGACTTTAAGTGATTCGGGAATGTCGGCAGGCGCTCCGTCAAAGGGATGGAAGGGATTGACGTCGTGGATGCTGCCCCCTATATGCTGAATGGTACCATCTTGGTAAAGAAGCTTGGCCCCGACCGTCGCCACGTCAGGGGGCTGAGCGAGGCGAATCATGGCTTTGAGCCAGCCCCTTGTCCTCACAATGGTATCGCTGTTAAGTAACAGGCAGTAGGCCCCTTTGGAGACTCTGATGCCCTGATTGTTTGCGGCAGTCCAGCCACGGTTATTCTTGTTAGATATCAAAGTTAGGTAATTCTGTTTCTTGAGCCAGGCCACACTGCCATCCGTGCTGCCGTTATCAACTACTATCATCTCCGCAGGGTATTCAGTCAAGGCTAGAACGCTTTTGATACAGTCAGAGGTGATCTTGAGAGTATTGTAGTTCAGAATGATGATGCTGGCTAGATTTGGAGTCTTTGTCAGAATACCCAAATCCTCCAGAGGGATGTCTTCCTCCGCTAGCAGAAACTTGCCGGCTAGAAGTCTCACATTGCTAGATAGAGGCTCATCCGCAAGGGCCTCCTCTGCTCTTGCGAGGTTTCGCCTAATGGCTTCTAGGGATACATTTATCCTTTTGAGAAACCTTAATGCCACCTTAGTCTGCCTATCTCGATACAGGAGACCACGAATCTCAGTAGTATCTTCGGAAGAAAGGCTCATCGACTTTGGCCCTCCTCAGAGGTATATGTGGAATCAGGAAAGACTTAAAGAGCGGCGTTCCTGCCATGGCTTCGTCCTCCCCGCGCCATCGGAAGGAGAGGTTAGCCGCTAACAGCCTGGTGAGCTTGATCTCAATGCCAGTGTTGCGGCGAGCATCTCGGACGTAGAAAGTATTGTTGCTTTGAGTGACGAAGGGGTCGTGGACTAAGACGGCAGGAGGCAACTGCCGATAGATAGCCCAAGAGTGTTCGGGGATGTCCTCGGGGCGGATGCTCTTCTTCGTCCAGGTACCTTTCCAGGCTACTGGCACTGCTACATAATCCAGGAGGGCCACATAGTCAAAGGAGGGGCCTCTGGGTTCATAAATACGGTGGATGGTTGATGGAGGGAGGTTAACGGCCTTAAGGATAGCTGCGGTCATCTTGGAGTCTTCCTCATCGCTGCGTATCACTAAGTCGCAGTCGTGAGGGGGCCTGATGTCGTAGACAGAAGAGCCAGTTTGACAAACCATTGAGTCTATGATGACGAAGGGGACGAGGCGTGATGCAGCAGATCCCTGGAGCTCCCTGTCAAGGTCATCCTCGATCTTGTGAGATAGGCCCCTATGTCTCATTGCCTGGACTGCAAAGATATGAGCATTGACGATGCTCTCCTTAGTCACTTTGCCCTCAGCATACATTTGATGCAAGTGGTCATGGTGAGCCAGGAGTTCCTTATCCGTCATATTCTGGAGGGCTGTGAGTCCTTTCAGATGCGAGCTCTTTCTGAGTGGGACAGTAATACCTTCCAACTGGAGGGTTCGCGCAGCTCTGTCAAATAGATCTCTAGCATGAGGCTTATAGTTCTGAGGACTGAACTGAGCTGCTCTCCTGCGAACGAGTTCACGGAGGATGGCTGTGTACTTCTGCTCCAAGAGGTCGTAGGTATATTTGACATCCTTGCCTGACCGTTTTGACGACCAGTAGGCCAAGAGTAGCCGAGCGTCGTCCCTGAGGATAGCACTGCCGCGTGCTGTGTCAGGAATCTTGGACGGATGATAGTGTTCTAGGTCAGCCACCTTCTCAAGATGGAGCTCCTTGGGAGGGCGGTCTAACCATTCCCAATGGCGTACCCAAGCCTGAGAGGTGGGAGGGAACTTAACCTTCTTAGGCGGATCGTAAGTTTCGAGAACCTGGACTTTATAGCTGTAGAAGTCTAGTTCGTCAGGCCACTGTTGCTCCCTTTCCTTTTCAGTTACTCTGTGTTGACTCCGCAATGCTCTAAACCCACTCAGGTCTATTTTTTGGGGAGACCCAAGAACCATCTTGGCATAACACTTCTGATCAGCCAGCAGGTAGACTGGTATGCGGACATAGCGGTAGAAACGCCTCGCTCTGATGAGCATGGTCTTGTTACCAGATGCTAACATCTCAGCATGGTGTTTGGAGCTAAGCAAAAGACCAATTTGCATCAGCGCAGCTCCTTGGGCAGTTCCTGGCTAGAAGCGACACCTACATCTGCCTGGCTAAAACCTACATCAGACGGTAGCCTTTGGCTAGAAGCGACACCTGGCAACTCTTGGCTAGGAGTGAGGTCTACACCCAGCCCAAGTTGCTCCAGCATGGCCACAAAGACTTTCTTTCCTTGCTCGCTATCGATCCAACCTTCGTCTTGGGCGGTCTTGAGAGCCTGCGCCGTCCTGTTCATGGCCCCTCCTGTACGCTGGAGATTGCGGAGGGAAATCTTTGGCATGATCACATCATAGCTTCGATCCAAGTTGCTGTCTAGCATCTTCCGAACGAGTTTCTGGTCTATGACGAAGTCCAGAATCTCCCGAACAAAGCCCTCAACTTCAGACTGGCGAGACTCCAGAGATTGATAGGCTGGAGCAGCCATGGACTCAGCGACAGCACGACCTGCTCCTTGCGGTTCACTGAAGAAGTGAACGGGAACTCCCATGCCACCCAGGGCATAGTTCCGAATGAGAAGAGACTCGTCAGTGACGTTCTCGGCTTCCAGACCGATCTTCATGGGGTTCCACTTGACCCATTCGTTGTGGACTAGGAAGGAGCCCGGTCGGGGAGGAGCGGCCTCTAACTCCGCGACTTTCTGCTGGCATTGCTCATTTGAGGCCCCCTGCATCTCGATATCCCAGAGCCAGCCTGTCTCGTGGGTCATGCGTTCCAATGAATTGAAGATAAGTTGGTCGAGGCTGTCTACGAAATCGGCAACAGCCAGGAGATCGCTCAGGCCACGGCTGGCATCCCCTACTCGGTTCACCGAGAAGTAGAAACAGTCTCCAGTTCGATAGCCATAGGTGGAGGGCGAGTTTGGGTCCTCAGGATCGAGGTGGGCCTCAACATCTGTCTCTAGGTTGATGACCTTGAGCTTCGATGATTCGGTAGAGATGTCAGTGGGCATGATCTCGACTGAATCAAACAGGAGAAGGTTTCCTCGATTGAGAGTGACATCCTTGACCTGGAGGGGGGAAATATAACTCAGCTCGACATCCCCGTTATGCCTGTTTACCAGTGCGGGAGATATGAATTCCCCATAGAGACTGAGCTCGAAGGCTATCCTGGCCAGCAGGCGATCCATCTTATGAACGGGATTGTTCCAGAACCTATCTATGACTGACTGGATGGATTTGTCCTTGGCCTCAATACGAATGCCACTGCCCACTACGAAATCTCGCATGATCTCAACGCCTCGATGGGCTAATGGATTGAAGCGATAGAGATACAAGGCGATATCTAACATTCGCTTGTGGTCGTAGTCAGAAAGGTTCCTGGGGGCCTTCTCGGTCAATCGGCGCCATCGAGAGGTATCGGAAGCCGTATCGTCAACAGGAACCGCTGCCTCAACCAGTCGTCTCTTTGCAATTCGCCCTAAAATCGGCATAATGGATATCTCCTTAGACCAGCTTATCACAACTTAGCAGAGCCCCCTGCGCCATCAGTCTATTCGCAACAACTATATCCAGCGATAAAAGCAGTAAGTAAAAGGTCGAGAGCGCCCCTGCAGAGCTCGGAAGACTATTCTCGCTCCCGCAGTTACTACTTGAGGCTCAACAATGTAGAAAGGGTCATCAAGCGGGCCTCTGATTTCATGTCTGAAGAAGGTGGACTCAGAACCCTTATGATCGGTATAAAGACAGACGAGATTCACGGCGTCCCCTCGCCCAAGATTGGCCAGATTCAGATTGCCCCCAAACATGATAGGCTGGTTGTTTTTCACCTCGAGGTTTACCAAGATATAGTCAGTTCCGATTTCAGGCTGGAGCTCCTCCTGAACCAGGATATCAGGAGCCTTGATTTTCTTCTCAAGGTAGTAGGTGAGTTGGCCTTTGAGACGTCTCTGGATAGCCTTCTCGGTATTCTTCAATTGGCCCAGAATGCGGTCTTCTCGCTCTTTGATCTCGGCAGCTAGGCCGTTCTGGGTCTGGCTGATACTCGAGGAGAGCTCGCCACGCATCTCAACAAAGCGACTCTCAAGATGGTCTTCAACTATTCGTTCAACTGTGTCTCGGAACCAGGAACGTATTCTCGTCATTGTCTTCCTCCCAGTAGAAGGTGTATCTCGCTAAACCTATCGTCTCCCTAGGGATCGCCGCGAGCGCAGCTGCCTGTTCCCAAATGGCGTTCGGGTCCCTCTCAGCAAGTTGCCGCCACTTGCAAGTCCAGGATGCGTCCCCCGACCCACAGGAACATTTTCAGGGCGAGATGCCTGGAATACAGGATTGCCTGAGATTAGCTGAGAGGCCTCAATAGCCTTCTCGACAGCATCCAAAGTGTCGTCCCGAGGCCCCTTAGGCGCATAGCCTACCCACTCTTCAACAAAGTCGGCAACAGAGTCAGCAGGCACGATCTCGCCGTCACTGTTTCGCTTGCCTCTGATCTTGATTCTGCCACTTGCGAATAAGCGAGACATTGAGACATAGCGAAGCTCCTTGGGAAATCTGGTCGTGCCCTCGCGGAGAGGAAAGGTAACGTCCTGAAGCATATAGCGAGTAAAGAGAGCTTGAGCTGCCACGGCTTCTACCATGACTAAAGCTGGATGCCAGACCCCCGCCTCAATGCGGATACGCTGAGCCTGCTCCAGGGGATCGATTTGGATGCGGTAGGCAGATTCGAGATATCCCACATGGGCAACATCTACCCCTAGAACAGCGAGGGCGAAGTAGTCAGTACCTTGCCTGCCTGAGGGTGACGGGTCCACTCCGATATAGTTGATAAGGTCAGGAAGGTCTTCATCTAGGTAGAATTGCAGCCATTCCCGTTTGAGGAATGCGTGTTCCAAGTTAACGGGATCAAGCATAAACTGGCTAGAGAAAGGGATGGGACCAATCTCCTGCTTCTTAGCCAGGAGACGATTCAGAGGCCAGCGGTCAGGCCAATTCGAGATCTGGTTACCTTCTGAGTCGTTCGTTAGAGCAGGTATGATCAAGATGCCAGCGATAATAAACCTCCAATGCTCTTCCCCCCAGCCTATCGGGGCGATGCTCCCTAATATCCAGGCCATCTGAGGGGATTAGTGAGACGGGCACTTCTTCGATAGACAGGCTTCAGAATCTCCAGGGTTTCCCGAAGGCGTCTTCTTAGAAACTTAACTGCAAGCCTGAATCGTTGCCAGCCAGACCTGACTGCGGCTATCCTGGCCCTCAGCCTGTTAGGTGTGGTAAACGTCGAGAGTCTGAACCAGATATGGGGCCCTTCTCCTTCCTCGAACATGAATCGCCCTTTTCCTGCTATCTTGAAAGACTCTCTGAGCGTAACAGGATACCACTCCTCCACATCTGTGTGCTCAACTACGGGCTTTTTACTTGCCTCGATCCTGTAGGCGAGGAGAAATTCATCTGCCTTTTTTAGCTTATACCAGCAGTATAGGCCACCTCTGACATCATCAGGATTCTTTGTTACGAGACCATATCTGGTCACTTCCCCTCTCATTGTTGGAGCTCCATACTTGTCAGTTACTATCACGTCGTCAAACATTTTCCCTCCTCAAAGTTATCAAACATTCTCTAGTGGGTCTAGGTTCTAGTGGGGCTAAGTTATCAAACATTCCTCAGTGGGTCCAGGCTGCCTTCTCGCTCCATCTTACGCAGTTGACTTTGGCTGGGATAATCCCCTGGCATAACGAAGTCGCCTCGTTGCCAGGTAGCCATCTCAGACGGGAGATCCTTCCATCTCTCCTGGATTTCCTTGTAGAGGTCATTGGGCCCCCAGGGAGAGCCGAGGACGACCACCTGGCCATCAGGCTCTAACGTGTTGAGGAGAACTTTCCAGAACCAGGTCGAGGCTTGCTTGCGCTGGATAGGTGAAATGGCCTCTCTTTCACCGATACAATCATCGGCAATGATAACATCCGCTCTAGCTCCTAGCAATGCACTACCAATGCCCGTGGCTAGAAGTGAGGAGTGCATAGCGTAAGGAGAACGCCCAAGTACTCGCTTCTCGGTATCAGTCCAGCGAAGCGTCCTAGGCTTGGGAACCATGAAGCCGAATACCTCGTGAAAGTTATCATTCTTGAGCATCAAGTTCTCGATCTCAGATAACCACCACTTAGCTTGCGTTATAGTATTTGATGCTATGATAATTCTGAGGTCTCGGTTTACCCCAAGACGCCAGGCCGGATAGGCTACTGAGCCTATGGTACTTTTCCCCCACGATCTCGGCAAGAGTACCAGCACCCTCTTCTCAAACATCAGATATTTGATCATTTGCCTGTGGAACCACTGAAGCTTGAGGGGCTTTCCTCTCTGATCAGAAAAGACATATTCTATGAAGTATGCAAAGTCCCGACGAGCTCGCCTGGGCTTGGTCTTCTCCTCGCCAAGGCCAGTCAGGAAGGTTTCAACAAGGGCTGCGCGTGGACTTTTAGCGTCCCAGGATGTCTCCATGCCTTTAGTCTCCATTCTTTCTCGTCTCTATCTTAGCAGCAAACTTCTGAATTGTCAAGTATGCTTGACAAATTCCGAAATAACGGCTAGTATCTACTTACAAGACAGTACCAGAGCCTCCCCATGGACTATCTAGGAGAAGAACCATGCCCATGATAACAGACAAAGTGAGAATTGGGCTTGCCAAAGCCCGCAATGATCCGAGCAGAATCTGTGGTGCGCCTTGCAAAGAAGGCAAAGACGGCATCTGTCACAGATGGGCAGGAGCCAGAACTAACCACAAGGGGGTCGGTTATTGCTGGTTGCATGACAAGCGATTGCCAGTAGCCGAGCCTGTGGACTTGGTAGAACTGTCAAGCCAGGAGCTCGAAGACCCTGAGGTGTTGGAATTGAGGGGGGAGATTGCCCTAGCGAGGGAGAAGGTGGTTGAGGCTGAGAAAGAGGGAGACTTGAGGACCTTAGCCTTGCTGCTGGACACCATTCGGAAGCTAGTTCAGACCAAGAACAAGATCGAGCAAGAGCGACGCTATCTGATTCCTGTCAGTGTGGCTGTAACCATGGCCAAGAAAGTAACCGAGATAGTGGCCAGACATTTGCCCGTGGAGCAGAGGTTTGCGCTGAGGGACGAGATATTGGCTGTACTGAAGAGTCAGTTGGCAGTGGATAACAAGGGAGCCTGGGTTGATCCAGCGGCGAGGTGGGCAAGGAGGCAGTAGATGTATCTGAAATATTTACGCTACATGATTGCACATAAGTGGTTTGTGTTCGTTGAGGCATGCAAGTTAGGCATACCTTGGTTGGGCTTTTTGCATGATTGGAGCAAGTTCCTGCCTGATGAATGGCGGCCCTATACGAAATACTTCTACGGCAACTATCCCGATTGGCACAGATTCGCGCCAGGGACCAAGGGGCGGCTCTTCGGTCTGACGAAACAGGAGGTGCAGGACAAGTTCGACTTAGCTTGGCTCAAGCACATCCATCGCAATAGGCATCACTGGCAATGGTGGGTTTTGCGAGAGGATGATGGTGATATCAAGGTCTTACCTATGCCTGATCGCTACCGAAAAGAGATGTTGGCAGATTGGCGGGGAGCTGGCAAGGCACAGGGTTACGAAGACAATACCAAGACTTGGTACCAGGCGAATAAGGATAAGATGCAACTGCATCCTGATACACGCATTTGGATTGAGGAGAAGATAGGTATCGGTCATAAGACAGCAGTGAGGGGGGCCAGACGCAGCTAGGCAGGTCGTATCTACTGAGATGGATTGCTGGCCCTGCCTACCATTTACTGTAGAGGTAGAGACAACCTGCCAGGAAAAAAACCAGACAGAGAAGGAAGTTTCCGAGTGTTGGCGCGAAGTAGAGAAACATTTCTTAAACAGCACCTTTCAGACCTGGCCACTCTAGTGGCTCAGGCCCATGTAGTAGATCGTGGATTATGTAAACAGCCGTGCTAGTCAATTGACATAAGCACGGCTAGGTAGGGCAAAACTAAATGCCCTCTCATGGGCAGCTGTCCAGATAGAATTGTAGGATTCCCAATCCAATAGGGCTATTTGGACATAACGTTTCTCCCAGCGAGAATATGAAATAACAGCATTCCTAGCAATCAGCTCCGCTTTATAAATAGCACAGCGTCTCCTGACTCCCTGGATAAGCTCTTGCCTAGTTTTCGGGTTGAGATCCAAAGACTTCTCCATGGCGGCATCCCAGGCTTCGTCTTCGACCCCAGGAGAAGCCTTAACATAAAAGACCTCTATGGGGATTGCCTCTTTAGGTACAGGGGGAACATCCTCGGTCTGCTCGTCTTCTGGCTTCCCTCTTCCTCCCCTTGAGGCCCTCAATGTTCCATGGAAACTCGACCCTAACGGCATCTGATTCATGATTGTATCGAGGCTTATCATGTCAAGTGAGACAGAGTTGAGACTCGACGCCCTAGTGGCCCCTCTTTTGCCTATCCGTTCGTCGAATCCACTGAGAAAGACCAGTCGGAGCAAGTTCTCGCCCTGATAGCACCACTTGAAGAGAATGTTGTGACGCTTCCAGTATTTGGTGAGAGTATCCCATTCTGTTTTGGAGGGGGCAAGTACATAGAAATAGAAAATCTCCTTTGCCAAAGACAAGTCGAGGCGAATCTCTCGCTTGCGGCTTGCTCTGCAGGAAGGGCATGGGTCGGGTCCTTGAAAGATTCCACATGGCCCGTGCTTGAAAACCCGACTACCGCTTAAGAGACCGATCTCAGTAGAATAGAAATTACAGTATCTTTTCCTTCTCTCTGGGTCTCGTGGGCGGTGATAGGGAACAGGCACAGGCTTCTCGCTCCATGAAAAAGAGAGCCTTGGCTTTCTTGACAACTCAACTTCGCTCAACAAGAAATTCATCTCTTTCTCCTTGTACTATGTTTTGCTTGGCTCCTGGTCCTCTCCACTTCAGCGCTGCCGCATTCCAGACCCGCGCTGCCTCATCCTCTGAGGTGAAGCAACCCAGATATATGAGCTTGCCTTTAACTCGAATCTCAGCTCGCCAACCTTGCGGTTGGCGAGACCAGGAGACTCCTACATAGCGAGAAGTCTTTCCTGGACGCTTTTTTAGTCGACGGGATGGAGGAGGGCCGTCAGGGACAAGGTTGAGAAGAGTATGGCTACCCCGTAGTTTGATCGCAGCATAGTTGTAGGCAAGCGCTGCGGCCTCCTCTGAGTCAAAGTTGCCTAACGATATCTGCTGACCACCTTGATGTATAAACGCCCTCCAGCATTGGTTTTTCCGTGCCCAGGAGACTCCTTTGTACTGACTCGTAGCGCCTTGTTGCTTGCGGCTATTCCATGAATTCTGGATATGTGTGCACGCACGCAGATTGCAACGGCGGTTATCCAAGCCATTGCCATTGATATGATCTGTCTCCAAGCCAGGAGGTGGATTCAGTATGAAACGGTGCATAAAGACACACCTAACATATCGGGAGCCTTGATAGACATTCCGATAAGCATAGCCTGTGCAGCCCCTAGAAGTATACGTCCATTTCCACTGATTAAGCCATTCGTAGTCCTGGTCATCAACCAGGGCCACCTTGTCCTGCGTGAGGGGAATTTCCTTCATAGCAAATCGGCTTATCTACTGGTTACTCCTATTTGCATCGCCTATAACACGAGAAGTCGCCCTCTTCTCTCAGGCAACCAAGGGCAACCCTGGGCATCCAAACAGGGGGAAGGAATGAACTTCCTTCCTGGTTGCCTGAGAGAAAAAGCCGACTTCTCGGATGCCACTACATAGATTGCCCAGCCTGCCCTTTAGCCTAGCAATTACTATTATACACCTAATTGGCACTCTTGTCAAGGCCCAATTTTGGCTAGTGGTTATCTAGCCGTTATGTAAACTACCCACAGACAGATAGCCATTATGTAAACCAACCGCTAATAACCATTATGTGAACTACGGTCTAGCCTAGTCCTTAGCAGCGGGTTGTAGTCGTTTACGCTGTTATGCAGAGGGAAAAGTTTCAGACATGGGGGAAATGGAGGCTGGGGCTATCCATCCCCATCTCACTTTCCTGCGCCAGGGTTCCCATAAAGCAGGAAAACCTGCTTTTGAGTCGTCGTGTTATGGTATAGAAAACAGCAACCGACCGCACATCGCTACAATAGCGGATTTGACATCTACATCACGAGGACTATCATGGGGGTAGGTTTGAGTACCTTAAAAAATGAGGTGTTGGGCGAGGGTGAGGGGAGGGGAGGAACCTCCGCGACCGATCAACCTCCATATGGATCGACTCTAGGCTAGGCCGCCGGCGTCACGCATGTGGAGGGAATGACATGCCTAATGAGAAGACGACGGCGATAACTAGTAAAGTGGCAGCGACCAAAACGCCATCGGCAACACTGTTACAATTGGAAACTTTGAAGGACATGCGCTACGATCTCGAGGAGAGAGATCCCATAATGTTCGCTCGGACTATCGGATCGCTAACCCGTGAGATTCGGTCTTTGGAGCGGTCTATTCACGATGAGCTCATAGAGAAGCTATCGGCGGATTTCGCGCCATGTGCCAAAGCGATCCTCGAACGGGTCAACAGCGTAGCCATACCCGACGCCATAACTAGCTTCTGCATTGGCCGACGTGAGGACGGCACCGCTGCCATAGACAGAATAGAAACCGTCTATGGAAAAAAGCGCAAGGGGTCCACGGGCGGACCACGTGGCAACGGTGACAGTCGAGGTATACGCAAACCCACCTATGAGGGCGTTAGCTACTCCAGTTGGGCTTCTATGGCCGACATCCTCGAGCTCACAAACGGCGGCGGCATCAGTTGGCGAGGTGAGGGCACACACCCACCAAACGCAGCCACTTGGATAAAAACACACAAACCAGAAATGTACGCGAGCATAACATAGTCTATTTCGCCGGCGGCCTAGCCTGGGATCGATCATAGTCATAGCCTTGGCCAACCATGGCTACACCAGGCGGGCGGAAACTGGCCATTATGAACTGGGAACTGGCCGCTAGCCACTCCGAACTGGCCACTTTTGAACTGGCTGCTATTATAGCCCCCGTGCCAGTCCGACTGCTAGACCGAGCAGCAGTTAGGCAAGGGGGCGAACTGGGGCTAGGAACTGGCCGAGCTGAACTGGCCGATTTGCTGGCTATAGTCGAACTGAGGGCTGGCAGTCAAAGGCGAAACTGGGAACTGGATTAGCGACTATGGAACTGGAGGGACAGATGAGAGGAGTAGGACTTAGCGGCAGAAGAACTGGCATAACTCGGAAGGACAAGGGAGGGAACATGGCGTACATCACAATTCTGGTGTCCAAGAAAAGACCACATGGAGCCGAGACAGAAGGTGAGCCCCCCCAAGCGGGAACTTGGGGAACGATTTTCAAGGCGAACGGGGGCTTCGGGTACTTCTATCATGGTATCGACAGTGAAGGCTCGCGTTTCGAGACAGAGGACGTTGGCTTCGACTATGAGTCCTTGGAGGATGCAGTTGCAAGTATGCGACGCAACTATTCAGCGAGCAGGTAGAGGGGAAGTGTGCCCCGCACTTGCGCTATATGCGGGGCACAAGATATTAAGGAGGGACAGATGAGAGGAGTAAGGTTTCTCGACAGGGGCAGTAGAACTGGTGCGGCGCGGCGGCGGGCAGAGGCCTGGTGGGAAGCGCGATGCGCGGACCTTCAGGTTCCTGTCAAAGTTGTCGTGATGCCCACTGACGTTTTCAACTTGTTTGATGATGAGTGGATTGCCCAGTATAAAGAGGAATATGCACGAGCCAGAATGACAATTCCTCCGCAATATCAGTGTCGGTCTGCTGGTAGGGCACTTAATCGCAAGGCGAAGGTCATACTTATACCAACGGAGACTTTGCGTCAGTGGTATTGGCAAGCGACCCTAGAACACGAGTTGCTTCATATCCTACACCCTCAGTGGTCTGAGGAGCTAGTAGAGCAAGTGGCATGGGAGAGAAGAGAGGAGATGCCTATGGGCTTCCGTCAATATTAAGGGTGGAGTATAAGGAGGATAGCCATGTATCAGAGAGAGAGTTATGCGTCTCACACCTGTGCTATGTGCGGGGCGCACGAGTTGGAGGAACTGGGCGACGGCAACACGGAGTGCCTGGCCTGCGGGTTCATCTTCGATCCAGAGAATCCTGGAATGAGCATTGTGGACTTTGGCCAAGAGTCGGTATGGATACTGGACTTGATTGCGTCGGCTATGCGGGAAGATGAAGAGACGCGCGAGATGGCTCTGGTATGATGGAGATGATGAGAGTAAAGAATCTTGATACGGGAGAGGAGCGTTGGTACACCTGTTCACCTGAGCAAGCCGTAGTTGCTGCATACGAACAGGGTAGAGGGAACTGGAACACGTGGGATTATCTTGCCTTTGATGAGCATCCCAAGGCGCGCCGTGGTAGGTATACGGTATCTTGCGGGGACTTTACGGCAATGGACAAGATAGAGTAGGGAGTAGGTGGGAGAGAGAAGAGCAAGTAGCCGAAAGGAGGGAATTGTGGGCTATTATTCTGACTTGGACATTCGTGTCCAGGAACGCGGCGCTAAGCCTGGCACCATGCGGTATCTGCGGCTTGCCAGGAGGTTAGAGGCGAAGGACCGGAAGATGGCTAGGAAGCGAGAGATAGAAGATTGCCAGAAGGCTTTCCGATGGAGATGCGCGGTATGTTGCTACCGAGATTTGCCTACTTGCCCAAGGCGCAAGCGGCGGGGCAGGTAGATATGGAGCAAGTATACACTGAGGAAGTAAGCCTTGAGCAAGTAAGCCTAGCACGGTACGCAGTTGCGCTGACCGAGGAACTCTATCGCAAGGAGCGAGTTGGCTTGCACTTCTACACTGAGGTAGTGAGAGGCACAGGTAGTCGCCATCGAGGTGGCGGCAAGCGAAGCCAGGCACATGCCATCACCTATGGCAGAGAAGGATTGCTCTGGGCCTACCAGTATGGCAGCGTTGGCTCTAGGCTCGAACAGGAGTGTGTCTGGCGTGGGGTAAAAAGAGGATATGAGGGAGTCTGGCGGGTAGTGCTGCACGAGTTTGCCCATGTGTTGCAGGTGGACAGAGACGAGAGATGGAAAGGCTCAGTGCACAATCGCTACTTTGTGGCAATACTAAGAAGGCTGGTCCAAAACTATCCTTTTGAGAGCTTTGGGCCAGAGAGATTCACAAGATGACAAACCTGGTTGACTTTGAGGACGCAGCAGCCAAGGCGAAGGCGGAAGTACATCGCTTGGAGAAAATCGTTGCCGAGAAACCTTGGCTAGGGTATCGCCTTGACACGGCCCGATGGATAGCCAGCCGGGCTGAGAGGGCGTTAGTAGGAGTGAAGAGGGAGATCGCTGCTCAGACGGCAGTGAGGGGCACAGACTGATGGCAACGATAGGAGAAATCCTCGCAGCGAAAGGAATTGTTATCTCCAAAGGGGCGCTGCGAAAAGTCTCTCTTGGAGAGGAGTGTCCTGTATGTGGCGAGACAAGGCGGCGGTACATTCATAGAAAGAGGCAAAGACGGTTTTGCTTAACTTGCGGGTGGGAGTGGAGAAAGGAAGGTAAGGCAAAGACTCTTCCATGGTTATAGGAACTCAAGCATAAAAGGAGGAACTCGGATGACCAGCAAACAGAAACTGGAGAGAATAGTTAGGCAAGCCAGGGCCAAGCACAAAGAGTGGGCCAAGTACCGACAGAAAGAGAGCCCTGACTCCTGGAATTCTTGGAGCCCTTGGCATCTGGCCCTGGATGTCGCTAAAGACCTTGGGCCTTGGGACAGGAGAGAGGCATTGCAGATGTGTGCTGATATTCCCGCACTGGCTCGTATGAAGGGCGGAGAGACAGGCTCGATAGGCGAGAGGGCTCTCGTGGCTGTACAAGAATATATCGCCAATCAGATAGTGAGGTAGACAGGAGAGAGGCAAATGAAGAGAGACTGGGCGAGTCAAGACTGGCTGAAGCCTGAGAAGAGACGTCCTGACCTGAGCGGCTTGTGGCTGATGCTAGGCATAGTTGGGTTTCAAGTGATGCTTTGGCTACTGGACTATCTGGAATATTGATAAGCAGGTAGATGTGCGGCTCACCAGTAGCCTCGTGACTGATAAGGAGTAAGAGAGATGGCAACCCCAAGGGATACACCATATATCCCCCGAAAAGGGCAGCCGTTTCCAGGAACGCCGTCCTGGAGGGTCAGCAGCTCGCGGCGTACTCGCTATCTGTGTCCGAAGTGTGGGCACAACTTGTACAGCATTCGCTGTAAACACCCTTCGGCGGCAACTCTCTGGTGTGCTGTCTGCCAAAAGGCGAGATGACCACAGAGAGCAGAATCAGTGCCCTGCCAGTGGCCTCGTAACTGGCAAAGCGACCTGGCCGAGTCTGCGATGTGCATGTGAACATAGCAACGCTGGATAAGAGCAGCGACGCGGGGTGGGGAGGGTGACAGCGTAGATATGCGATGGCCGCGCTCTTGCGAGTGCCAGCTTACCAGGAGAGTGCATTGTGGGCAGGCAAGAAAATAGCCCCGCCAACGGGCGGATAGCAGAAGGAGGAAGTGAACATGTCTCTAAGTGAGAAGCTGCACCCAAGTAGGTTCACGGCTATGAGTGGCAAGATGTCAGCCATTCTGGGTTATGTTCTGGGTCAGTCCTGGACAAAGCCTGAGATACGGGAGCTGCATGTCACTTGCGATGGTGGCCTGCTGGCTCGCATTGATGGAGACATCGGCTGCAACGACTTCATTGGAAGCCTGAGTGACTGGGAGGCCAACCTAAGGCGGCTGTTCAAGGTGGCAGACGTCACCCCAGACGAGCAGCGGGAGTTCGCAGGACTATGGCGAGAGAAGGTAAGAGACTGGCGAGAAGCCATGGCGAGGGCGTGAGAAGACGGCAGTTAAAGGTGGGCATGGCAACAGGCAGGTATGAGGCCTGGGCGGGTTCGAGTCCCGCCCCCACCTTTGACCCCCCTCACAAGGCTGAGGGAGCGAATGGATTGACAGTAGTATCTCACTAAGTTGTTAAGGAGGGAGAAGTATGACTGTGAAACAGAGAACTTGTGAGGAGCGAACTGACGAGGAGATGGAGGCCAGGCTCAGGGATTTGAGGTTGCTCTGGGCTTCCTACCAGCGGAGCGAAGAGTACTGCGAAGAGGTAGAGTCCTATCTGTTTGACTATGGCCTGAGTTTTGACTATGTGGAAGCGGGCACTTTCAGGGACCAGCAACAGGGCTACTATCGTTATCAGATTTCCTGGGGTGGCCCTCAGGACGAGTTTCGCTTCTATCCTGGTGGGAGGTATGATGCCTGGAGAGTGGAGTACTGGTTTCTCAACTGGTTTGATGGCGCTAGTCGGGAGTTGAAGGGCGAGGATCGAGCCTTGCTACTGGAGATATTTGATGAGTTGAGAGGTCTGTACGGAGACGAAAACGGGTTCTTTAGCGTCTCAAGGGAGGGATCATGAAAGCGAAAGTTTGGAAGAATCCTAATCGTATGCTGGTCGAGACTGGGCATAAGACTTTCGACCGCCAGACGAACATCGTCAGCACAGGCAACATTATAGCCAATACTCAGTCTGCCTTCTATGTGCGAGGCGAGATGTGTGTCAAGACCTGGAGTCGAACGGACTATGAGCCAGGCTACTTACGCAACTATGATCTGGGCAACTGGCCCACAATGCCTACGTCGGTGCGGCAGTCAGTTATCAGACTGACAGCGGGGCGCAAGGACTCCATCTGGGTCTCAGAGCTCTTCCACTACAATGGTGACAGGTGTATCGTGCATGGCTATATCATCACTACGCCTGACCACCATCTCCTGGATATGTTTGTGACGGGTCCTACTTACAAGAGTGCGGATGTCCTGGAGGGAGTCCTGCCCTACGTCACAGAGGAAGGGGAGTTGCCCGAGGACAGCAGCTTGAAGACTTTGGCGACAGCGGAAAAGTCTCCTGGGAGGTAACTGATGGCTGACTATTGGACCCTGTTCTCGGAGATAGTTCCTTGTAAGACGAAGGAGCAGCAGGACTGGCTGATACAGAAACTCACAGGGGCAGTCAAGGATGATGACGGAACAGCGTATCCGCCGTGCGAGTTCGCAGCAGAGGGGAAGGATGTTTGGGTCCACTCTGAAGACTCAGGCGATATTGGCGCTCTGGCAGACACAGTTGCCGCCTTCCAGGAACGGTTTGAGGTAGAGGAGCCCTGGAGTCTTTCCTGGGCAGGGACCTGCTCTAAGCCGCGAGTGGGCGACTTCGGTGGTGGAGGGATAGTAATTTACAAAGGTAAGGCTTCCTCGATGAATACCTGGGATTGGTACACTGCGGAGGCGAGAAGGCTATGCGAGTAAGAAGGCGAAAGACAGCCATTTGTGATTCTTGTGGCAAGGAGTTTATCCCAGTCGAGGCCGAGACGATCTGTATTCTCTGTCGGTACAAGAAGATGGAACTGTCCAATGAACGCTATGTAGTATTTCTTGAACGGATGGTGGAACGATTGAAAGCAGGCTTGAATTTCTCATACTACAACTGTGACGAGATCGGGGCCAAGGAGTTCTACTGCTCTTGGGGTAAGTGTAGTAGGGACGCAGAAGCATGGCCAGATGCCGAAGATCACCTGTGGCCAGACGAGTTCATTAAGAGAGGGCGAGTAGCTCCAAAGTACAATACATTGAGGAACTTCTGCCCATTTGATCGGCGAGTCTCCGACCACTTTAGCGGTAAACCTGAAATTGCGAGGTCCCCAGACGGCTGTTTCTACCGCTGCATGATATTCTGCGCTAAGGGTTCTCTGCCAACTCGGAAAGAAGCTATCTTACTGTATGAAGCGCAGATTGTGAGAGCCCGCAAGGGAGGGTGAGAATATGCAAACCCTAATCTTCGATGGCGGAAGTATAGTCATGGCGGGGCTTCCTCGATGAAGGAATTGATGTCAAAAGGAGGAGAAATGACAGTCAAGGCTCGCGCAGAGGCGGTTCTGGGAAAAGACTTACAGCCAGGCGACCTTTTCTCTACGGCGGGTTCTAGGTACTGGGATAACGCCATGGACAAGGAGAGCATCGGCGAGAAGGTCTACATCAGGACGAATGCACCCTGTCCAGAGAATCAGGAGAATGTGTCTATTTACAGAGTTGTGGTGTTGGGAGGTCAAGATCAACTCAAACTGTTCGTCTGGGAGGATGTTCTTTACAACTGGACTAGCGGGGTGGTGTTTGCGTTGGCTTGTGATGTTGAGGAAGCGCGGAGGGCAGTGTTTCAGGCGTATGAGCAGAGTATCGGCGAGCATGTGAAGAATCCAATTCTCCTTGCTTCGTTGCGGGAGCAAGTCGAGAAGGATATTCAGAAGGAGCCACTGGTTGTTGCTGAGCAGGGAGGGTTTCTGCTCTGGGGCGGCGGCTGAATCAACAAAAGGAGGAATCTCGATGAGTCATTTTAGTGTCTTGATACCCGCAGATGACGTGAACGACCTGGAAGACAAGATGTTACCCTACATGGAGAACTGCGTAAGCCAGCCTCCCTACGACTACATGTCTTTCTTTGACAAAGAGGACGAGCTCCAGGAGAAGGCCAAGGAGATCATCACAGAGGAGAGCTACACAGGTCGGCAGTATCCTGAGTCTGTTGGTCAGACTCTGTTGGAGTACTATGGTCAGGGGGACTTTGACAAGTTCTGCAATGAGTGGGCGGGCCTCAACCGAGACCCACTCAAGGGACGTATTGGCTACTGGCAGAACGAAAACGCGAAGTACGACTGGTGGGAGATAGGAGGCCGCTGGTCAGGCTACTTGCGAATGAAGCGGAAGCCCAGTCCAGCGAGTATTGCGGACGGTACAGTGGGGTTCGGGGAGCCAGGCGTCGTTGGCAAGCCCCAGAGAGACCCGCTCTGTTGCGATTGGGCTCCTGTATCCTGGATAGACTGGGAAGGAATGCGAGGCAAAGATTTCACGAAAGCCCTAGAGAGCTTCCGTGCTGTTAAGGCATGCCAGGTAGAGGCTGAGGCGATGGATGTTCAGGCTCACCTTGGCGAGTTCAGAGCTGACTTCCTGAGTCTCCTTGAGAGAGACAAGAACTGGGAAGGCACACTTCACGAGTATACTAAACAGAGGCTACTGGGGAGAGTTCTGCAAAGGGAAAATATCTTTCTCTGGGGGGACGATAGTCTCCTGGCATTATCCGAAAAGGAGTTCATCCTGAAGCAGAAGGCCAGGGCGCTGACTTTTGCCTTTGTGACCTCGGATGGCGAATGGGTAGAACGAGCCCAGATGGGTTACTGGGCCCTGACTACCAACCCAAACGAAGGCTATGATGCAGCCTTCTGGTCTTTCGTGGGAGAGCTTGAGAAGTCGAGTCCTAACCAGAGGGTCTATCTGGTTGATGCACACATTTAGACGGAGGCGACAATGAGAGGTAATTCTAGGAAGGAGGAAAAGGCCATGATGACGTGGACCAAGTTCTGGCAGTTGGTCAAACCAGGCGTTGGTGTGATGAAGAGAAATCTCTTGGATGTCGCGGTTGGTGTCTTTGTTGTCTTCTTTGTTCTGGGCTGGCTCTTGGTTGTAGTGGCTCTGCTAGTCAACCCGTACTTTCGGAGGTAGAGGAAACGTGGATGGCTTGCACTCTATTGTCAATAGCAATGCTCGATAGTAAACTCCGCCCCCAAGCCTGGCAGGACTTTATTGGCCAGCAACAAATCAAAGATGTCTTGCGAAGGGCCCTGGGGGCAGCCGAGGGAAGGTCAGAACCTCTTGATCACCTTCTCTTGACTGGACCACCAGGGCTCGGCAAGACGACGCTGGCTAGGCTGGTAGGAGGCCAGGACCTTGTCAGAGTTACAGGCCAAGACTATGATGACTTGGAAGCAGGCCTAACTAGAGAACTAGGAAGCAGGGAACCTGAATCCGTTCAGTTCATCTTCATAGACGAGGTTCATGCTCTGGACATAGATAGCCAGGAGCGTTTGGCAAACCTAATGGATCGAAGCGCTCGAGGGACTATCATAGCAGCCACAACGCGGCCTGCGGAGGTAACAGCCCCCCTCAGAACCAGGTTTCCTCTGAGACTGAGACTGGACTTCTATCCGACTGAGGACTTAGCCGAGATTGTCGAGAACTCAGCAGCAGCACTGGGCGTGACGCTGGAGCCAGGTGCTAGTGAGGCTTTGGCAGAAAGGGCCAGGGGCACGCCGAGGATCGCGAACCATCTGCTGAGACGTGTCAGGGACGTGACTAACCAGGCATCGGCTTCTGACATCGGCGAAATCCTGTCTAGTTTGGGGATAGACTTCTTGGGAATTAGGCCTGAGGAGAGAAAGTACCTGATGGTTCTTGGTATAATGTTTGGGGGAGGGCCAGCAGGCGCATCGACCTTAGCAGGAGCCTTAGCCGAGAACGCGAGAACTATCAAGGAGATCTATGAGCCCTTGTTGCTGCGAAAGGCTCTTATTGAGATTACAGGGCGGGGACGCAAGCTGACTGTTCTCGGCTTACAGTATCTCAAGAGGGCAGGGCATAGCAATTTTGGCAACCATCTTGAGAGAATACTAGGTTAGAGAGGCTAGAGAGAATACTAGCCTAGAGCGACTAAGAGACTAAGTGACCAATGACTAACAACAACTAGCAAGGAGACTGTTATGCAGACAAGTCTGTTTCGATGGGCCGAAGACTACAGAGTACCTATGAAAGAGATGGCTGACCTGTTAGGCTATAGTTACGAGCATCTCTCTCGTCTCAAGCATGGTCATGAGCCAGTAACGCCTGAATTCAGGGATCGGTGTATTCGACGGCTAGGTAAAGACGCCGAGTATCTCTTCTTCGAGGAAGGAGAGAGTGTCCCTGAATATCTTAAATTGAATCTCAAAATATCTGGTGAGGTAGTCTCAAATGATAGATGAAGTATTATCAGGCCAGCGCAAGTGGGCCATCGTGCAGGGGGATTGTAGGGAGGTCTTGGCGAGGATAGATGGCTGCGTTGTGACCTTGGCAATCTAACTTTGCTTTGCGTAAGTGTCACCACTGGGTTCATAGCATGGCTAATATGAAAGGCAATTTATCAGATGAAGGGAGAGAGACAACCAGTAGGGTTGAGTGAGGTATTGGCTGGAAGCCGGCAGTGGGCTGTTGTGCAGGGCGATGTTAGGGATGTCTTGCGTACTATGCCAGATGCTTGCGTCCAGACGGTTTGTACCTCGCCACCCTACTGGTGATTCCATGGGGATTAAGAGACTACAATTTGCCGCCCTTACTCTGGGGCGGCTCGGATGAGTGCAAGCATGAGTGGGACGAGCAGATACGACCAGGAATGTCAGGTGGGCCATCAGCAAAACAGGATAGTAATGCAGGAAGCCGACATAAACCGCACAATCATGCCTTCTGTCGTCTCTGTGGCTGCTGGCGCGGGTCGCTGGGCCTGGAGCCAACGCCAGACTGTGGGCGGCCATTCCAGGAATTGCGGCCAGACCTGACTGATAAAGAGCGTGCCTATGTCATGTCAGAACTCGAAAGGGCTAGGATGCAAACCGAGATAACTCTACCGAGATACGCTGTGCCTGCTCATCTAGCCAAGTATTTCAGGCCGCGCCTTTGCGGAGCTTGCTACATTTGCCATCTGGTTGGGATATTCAGAGAAGTGAAAAGGGTGCTCAGGGATGACGGCACGCTGTGGCTGAACATAGCCGGTTCATTCCAGGATAAACAATGGGTTCCTATCCCCTGGATGCTGGGCATGGCTCTGCAAAGAGACGGATGGTGGCTGAGGTCGTCAATAGTCTGGGCCAAACCGAACCCGATGCCGGAAAGTGTCACTGACAGATGCACATCCAGCTACGAGCATATTCTGCTACTTACGAAAAGCGCCCGATACTACTATGACAACTACGCTGTAAGGACGCCTTTGAAAGAAGCCTCAGTAGCAAGGTACAAACGCGGGGTGAGCGACAGCCATAAGCGCTCACGCGGCGTCCCTGGGCAGACAGTACACTCAATGGACAGACCGCGATTGAATATCAAGTTCGGTGGTGAGAAGGCAGCTGGCTACGGGAATCCGACCTACAGTGGTAAGAGATGGGAGCCTGATAGGCGAGGAGCCAACCTGAGAGACGTTTGGAGATTCCCCACAAGCGGATTTCCAGGGCTGCACTTCGCCGTATTTCCCACTGTGCTTCCTGAGAGGTGCATTCACCTCGGAACTTCCGAGCGCGGATGCTGCCCGGAGTGCGGGAAGGGATGGAACAGAATCATCGAACGGACAGGCCACATTAACAAGCGAGAGCCAGCGCACGTACCTAACAACGCACCCACGAAAACTGATAGCACGGGATGGGCTCTCACCAGTCGCGCAACGGACAAATGGCGGCCTGGGTGTTCATGTGGGCATAACCCAGTTCCTTGCATAGTTCTTGACCCCTTTGTTGGGAGTGGGACAAGCGTCATGGTGGCCCTGCGGCTAGGAAGGAGGGCGATTGGGATAGACTTGTCAGAGGAGTATTGCAAGATGGCAAGAAAGCGGGTGATAGATGATTGCCCGATGCTGAATATGTTATGCGAAGGAGGTCCCAATGCTAAGTGATGCCTGTATCGAGTGAAGAGCGAGCCGCAGGAAGGAGAAATCAAATGACTGAGTGGAAGCGGGTAGTAGACTTCCCAGTACCTAGAGACCGTGACGTATTTATCTGTTATCGGCGTCTGTGTAAAGGTGAGCGCATCGTGGCTTTAGCTCGCTATTGGGGCCACTCAACATCTCTCGGTCTCCCTAGCTTTATGCGCTGGCCCACACGGGGCTTAATTCCTTACACAGAGATTACACACTGGATGCCTTTCAGTGGGTTGCCAGACCCGCCCTGACGGTAGACAAGGAGGAACAAATGGAGATCATCCGAGACCCAGACACAGCAAACATCTACACAGCTGCACTAGCTATCACTTGGGGGTTACGTCGTTGCAACTGCCGTGGGTGTAGAGAGCGTGTCACTACCATCATTGCACGAGCCGGCGAGAAGGTGCCCACTTTTGCCCTCTGCGAGAAGCACTATCAAGAAGGGGCACAACCGGGCGGTTGCAAGCTCGATCTGGTTTTCGATAGCTCAGACGGCATCACAGAATCGGGCAACGCCCCGCCAGTGGTCACGTAATCGAGGAGGGCAAAGCCCTCCGGCGTATCAAGGCCAGAGTCCATCATGTACATTGTTTGTGACCAACTCGACTACTACATCAGCGGCGTTGGCGGAAGTAAACAGGCAGATAAAACTCACTGGGATTGCCATATGGAGTTATTTGTGCCCCAGAGGAGGAAGATCGATGACCACCGTAGATGAACAATTGGAAATGTGTCTGGATGAAGCAACTGACACTTTACAACCATTTGACTCTCGCCAGATGGCTTTACGTCGCGCGCTGCGTCTTGTTCTGGCCTCAGAGCGATGGAGTCTCTTGTCGTTCACTAGACTGATAGCATATCTTGGCAGCATTGCACAATCTATACTTGATGATGCATGCGACCGATGAATCTCACTATGAGTCAAACATGCAGAAAGGAGAGATCGTAATGAAAGCAGAAGTAGTTCTCAAGGTATCCCCCGCTGAACTACAAGTCCTCAAACGGGCCTTGTTCGTCTACGGGGAAGTCCTCAGGCGCAACAACTCCGTTTGTCGCGACATCCTGTCATGGACTGAGGAGCGTTATGGAACTAGCCTTACGGCCAGTCTTCCTATACCCATGGCCCAAGCAGTAAGCAAAACTCTCAATGAGTTCCGAAGCATCGGTCAGCATTGAGAAAGGACAAACATGACAATGACTGTAGAGCGCTTGATTGAATTGCTGCGGGGGGAGCAGCCTAAAGCATTGGTCAGCATTGCAGCCCCCCAGATCACCCCTTAGGAGGCCCTATGACAAAGAATCAGGCCAGGCTATTGGCTAATCATCAATCACCCAAATGAGATATGGCTATTATGCAAAGTATCACAACGCAAGTACATAGCAGTCGAGGCTAGGAAGGCCACACAAGAACAATTGATGAAAACCGTGCATTGCTACAGAGGGGAGGCATCTGGATGAACTTTGGCAAGCGAATGCGGGTCCTACGAGTCACAAGAGGATACAGTCAAGAGAAATTGGCAGATTTGGCGATGACAGATAACAGATTTATCTCATACATAGAGACGGGCAAGCTATTGCCAGCGCCTTCCTTAGAGAAGCGTTTGCGAGAGAGCCTTGACTGGACAGAGGCCGTTGACGAGATGCTGGAGGCTATGATATGCGAACAGAAGTCCGGTGCTGCGTCTGTGGGAAGCACTTACGCTGGATAGAGACGCCAAGCGGTGGTGTCTCGCATGACTATTGCGAGAAGCATTACAAGGAGGCTATGGAGAATGCAGAACGTTATTTCCAACAAGTGGAGAATGAGCAGGGAAGGGAGGGACATGGCCTGGATGCTGCGGCGACTAGCTAAGATGCGGGCAAACCTGGAAAATTGGAAAAGGATCGAAGCAGAGAGTCGGGAAGAAAAACGCCTGGCAGATTCCTGTCTTACCAAGGCGCAATATCGACGGCGTATGAGCCAAAAGGAGGTAGATAGGCTTGCCGCACAAATCCGAGCTGCGGCTCTGACCGTCTATGCAACGAGGAGCATCAAGAATCCTTGGCCTGGAGTACAGGTCGAGGAGGAGAGCCCGATCGCTAAGGAGCCGCAGGTTACAATAGCGGAAGACCTATCTCAATACTTGCCGAAGGAGGAGATAGATGAATGACGAGATACTTGCGATATTGGAGCAACTAGCTGAAGCACGGGCGAGCCTGGAGAGTCGGAAGCGGTTTGAAGCAGAGTGCCAGGCGGATGTAGAACAAAGCCCAGCATATACCCATTTTCGCGATGCGCAATTCTGGCGACGCGAAAGCCAAAGGGAAGTAGATAGGCTTGCTGCACGGATCCGAGAAAAAGCTCTGGCTGTCTATGCAGAGACTGGCAATAAGAATCCCTGGCCTGGGGTGCAGATCGAGGAGCACATGGCCGTTGAGTTCGATGAGAATGACGCTTTAGCCTGGTGTCGTGGGCGCGGAGGCATCCTAGTGAAACTGGATAAGCCAGCGTTCCTAGAAGCCGCTCCCTTCCTTGCTAACGCACCAGTCAGCAACATCAAGAGGCAACGGGTTGTGATAGCCAAAGACCTATCTCAATATCTGGATAGTGAAACATGAACAGAGAAGAGAAACCACCTGTTCTTTGTGTGCTAGTGTTACTGGCCGTCCAAGCAGGATTGTGGATATTAGAGAGATTATAGGAGGACACATGATGCGTAAGGGAGACTGGGAAGGACATACAGTAACTGGTGAGGGTGTTGATGTCACCAATCCACCAGAAGATTTCACTGGTATAATAGAGGGAAGGAAGCCGTCTATTGTATATCTGGTATGCTTTAGTAACCACGATCCTTGGGAGGTAGACTCCGCGTGGAGTACTAGAGAAGCTGCTCAAAGACGGGCTGATGCGCTTCCTGGTGACTGGCGGGTTGGAGAAATGTTGGTAGACCGGCAAATGCTGTAGCTTCAACAATCAGGAATGTGTTCGAGAACGGCGAAAAAGGGAGAGATGCTCTATCTCGGTGCTCCTATCAAGTATTTCTAAGGACAATAGACATGTTGCACAATTGTACAAAATGTTTCGACACGGGCTATGTTCTTGAAGACTATCCAGAAGCTGGCGGATTCGTAGAAGAGCCTTGTGAGAACTGCACAGGAGGACGCTTGCCTGACGAGATCGCCGAGATACATGACCAGATAGCGCAGGCAGAAATAGACGAGCAAGGATATAGCCTCGGTAGGCATATTGCGGACGCTCAAGAGGCGGCCCTGATGCAAGCTGACAGGATCGCAGCTGCCAAGGCTGCTACAGGAGACAAGGAGGCACCATTTTGAACCCTCGCATTCTGGCTGCCCTGCTCATATTGGCTATCCACCCTGCATCTGAGCCGCCACCAGAGGACTATCTCAGGGCTGTTGTCAGAGTCTCGGCGGGCCTCTACCATGTAGACCCTAGTCTGGCCTGCTGCATAGTAGAGCACGAGTCGCACTGGGACCTACATGCCGTTGGCGATAACGGGGCTGCTGTTTCTCTTTGGCAGTGGCATGAGGAATCCATCAGAGTTGCCTTACGCGATATGGGCGTAACATGGAACTGGGAGAAGAACGGCGATCCGCGTTTGAGTCCCTGGATGAGCAGTCTCGCAGCTTGCCATGCTCTTGGTGAGAATTGGGCATGGTGGCCCACCAGAGAGGTATGTGAAGTGTACCCAGGGGAGGCATGTGAATCATGCCCAGAGGAGGTCTGTGAACCATAGGGAGACATATGAAACATTGCCCAAGGGAGATACGTGAATCATGCCCACACTGATTTGGGAGATTCTGGCTGTCGAGGCGGGGATAGCAATAGTGGTCTTGCTCGGTTGCCTGGCCTGGATAGGGTTTCATAGATAGTTATCCGAGGGTAGCTGTCCGCGGGTAGCTGTCCGAGGGTAGTCACTAGACATAACGACACTCATAGCCACTAGACATAACGACGCCCATAGGTGGGGGTGAAATTGGGACTTGACAACCGTGTACGTTTGTGCTATAGTAGAATTAGGCTAGATTCACACGATAATACGTCAACGGGGCGTAGGATGTTTATGCGTTTACAAGGATTCTGTCTCCGTCCCACCGAGAAATCTACTCTATTCTTTAATAGGCCAGAGTCAAAAAGCCGTATGATTGTTTACACATGTTATGTATAGCGGTTGGTTACTGTTGATTGCGAGATTTTATAGGATTTGGCTGTTTTGGACGTAAACGCCCTGTTCTTACCGTCATACAAAAGGGAGGAGAAATGAAAGAGAAGGTCATTTCGGTCCGTCTAAGCGGGGTTGAATATGCTGCTCTCCGTGAGGCTCTTGAGACTGGCAGGTCCTCGCTCTCTGAATATGTGCGATCCGCGATTGAGGAGAAGATTCTTAGGGGAACGTCTGAGGGGGAACGTTCCCTTGCCAGCCTCTATCATCAACTTCATAGCATTGAGTTAGCTGAGGAGAAGGTGAAGACTCTCTATAGCCTTTGGACTAAAACGGGTGACTTTACTCACCTCGAAGCGATTCAGAGTCTTCGCGAGACTTATCCCAATTTAGGCCTGGAACCTGCCGTCGTCAGGGCACTCGAGGTAACCCGAAAAAGAACAGGAGGAGACAACATTGGCTCTCAATCACACGATTCGGGTTCGCCTAGATGATGAGACCTGGGATGGTCTTATCAGAGTCACCAACCGCCGTGGCGGGAACATCTCAGAGTATGCAAGAGAGAAGCTTCAGAAAGCTATTGAGGAAGATCAGGGGTTTACTGAGGATGAGCTTTCCCTGATTCAATCTAGGCGGATTGTTAGACGCAGGGAGAACATTAGGGCCACCTTTCAACGTCTAGCAGCAGATTGGCGGAATACAGGAAGCCAAACTATTCTATCTAGGATGGCCGCTATGCAACAGAGATTTCCGTTCCTGGTTCTGCCCAAAGATGCCCAGGTACTCTCAGAGGTCTTGGATGATTAGACCATCAGAACTAGGATTCCCCGCCGACCACGCGCCGATGAATTATGACACCCCTGCCGATTTGGGGTTTCCAGGGGAAAGGTTTCCGCACTGGAGACTCCATCAGCGCGAGGCCATTGGGGAAATCGCCAAACAACTTAGCGATTCTTACAATCTTGTAAGCCTGAGCGGACCCACCGGAACGGGCAAGTCGTTGATTGGCTGCGCAGTAGCAAAAGAGCTAAGGCTCAGAGCTCTCATCTTAGTTGGCACCAAGCAGCTGGCTTCTCAATATGAGATGTCCTTCCCAGAAAGCGTCGTGGTGATGAAAGGCAGGAGTAATTATCCTTGTTATGTTTATCCGCATCTCACTGCAGACATCGCACCATGTACTATGGGAGATCAGTGCCCAGTGAAGTTCTCGAAATGTCCCTACTACCTGGCTAAGAAGAGGGCGCTAGGAGCAGACATCGTGGCGATGCCCTACGCTTATGCTCTCAATGAGCTCAACTATATTGGCAAGATGAGACGGCCTTTTGTGATCTTGGATGAGTCTCACCGTACAGAACGGGAGCTCATGTCCTGGGTGAATATCTCTATCAACAAGAAGCTCCTGGGTAAGTATGGCATCCAAGTTCCCAGTCTCAAAGGCTTTACAAGGTGGAAAGAATGGGCAATGGCCATCCTGCCCAAGGTCAGCGATGTCCTGGCTAAGCTCGCTGCCCAGGCTCAATCATTCAATTGGGATAAGTCCTTCATGAAAGACTACCAAAGACTTGACCGCGTCTACAAGGAAGTCGGGAAGCTGTCTGAGCTCAATGAGACCTGGCTGGAGGAATACAAACCCTGGTCTGTCAAGTTCAAGCCAGTGTGGGTTAGCAAGTATGCCTATCCGTACTTGTTCAAGCATGGCCAGAAGTTTCTGCTCATGTCGGCAACGCCACCGTTCCCTGAGGTGTTAGGAATAGGAGAGCATGGTAGCCTTGAAGTGCAATCTACCTTTCCTGTTGCAAGTAGACCTTTGATAAATCTGGCTGTGGTTAAGTTGAATCGCAAGACACTGGAGAGCCAACTTCCCAGAGTAGTCCAAGAATGCGACAAGATACTAGATAGGCATTTCGCCGAGGGCCAGAAGGGTATCATTCACAGCGTGAGCTACAAGATACGAGACTATCTACTTGCCTACTCGCGGTGGTCTGAGTACATGATAACCCATGGCCGAGCGGACAGGAGCGAGGTCTTGGGTGAGTTCATGGCAGCAGAGGGACCGAAGGTTCTCGTGTCACCATCTATGTCCGAGGGGGTCTCCTTCGATGACGATAGAGCGAGATTCGCCATCCAGGTCAAAACGCCCTTTCCGTCCCTAGCCGATCCGCAGATTCGGGCGAGGGCAAACGAGAGCAAGCGTTGGTATCAGTATCAGACCTGCATGAACATCGTGCAGACTACGGGGCGTACAACTAGGAGTCCCACTGACTGGTCGGTCAATTACATGCTAGACGGGCATCTGGGTTGGCTGGTCAATAAGTATAGAGACTATTTCCCCCAGTGGTTCAAAGATGCCATAGTTTGGAGAAAAAAAGGAAGTAGCTAGCCTGTTACAACTAAGTATGTCCAAGGGAAAGGAGGGATAATGAAGGTTTACTTGGTTAAGTTCCCCAAAGGCAGTGAATGTCCTGGTGCCTGGGAGGAGATCGTTAGTGAAGGCGATACGGGGTTTACCGAAGATCTCGGCGGCATAGTTATAGACATGCTGGGCGAGGATTGGAAAGGGCCTCGTTGGAAGATCTTCCTGACCCGTGGCGTCAAGAATTCACTTACAGTCCGAGAATCGGGGGGCGGGAAATTGAGTGTTCTTCTGGCCAAGAAGAATGTAGTTGAGATCGAGATGAAGCCCCGCGAGGCTCCTGGCAATGAGGAGGTACCTATGGAATGAGGCCTATGGCGAGACCTGGCTGGTCATCTATTGCTGGTGTGCTCGTTGGTGCTTGTCTCTTGGCAGTACTTGCTTTAACCTAGAGGATTGATGCTAGACAGTAAAAAGGAAGGTCTTGCTACCTTAGCACACATCGCAGTAGGAGCTGACTTAAGAGGTCTCGGCAGCGGGCTAAAACAGAAAAGGGAGATTCACAATGCAAGGACTCGATTGGAGAAAAGAGGTAACGATGGACAACTTCCTCATGGCCCTAGCGACACTTGGCGGATTTGCAGCTACTATCCTGTTGTGTCTCGGAGATCTCCCCACTGCCACTGCGGTCTTCTGTGGTTCATCCTTGCTGGCAGTTCTTGCTCGCATCTGCCAAGCTGATAAAATCGAAAGGAGGAGAATAGGGGAATAAGGCCTAGATCGGTTAGCCGTTTATCTACATAAAGGAGAAAGACATGCCTAAAGGAGAGTTTGGTTGGAACAGGAATCCTGAACCTGCAGGCTTCCTGGACAAGTTCGATGGAGTGGTGGAGACCGCCGTCTTCCAAGAGGGCGACTACGGAGTACAGATGGTTCTCTCGATCAAGAACCTAGACCCTGACTACGCAGGCGAGAATCAGCTTGCCTGGTACTCACTTGGCAAGGGCGACTTCGTGGTACTGGACGGTGGGCTTAGAGTAGGAGGAGCTCAGTTCAAGGAGAACTCCAAGATAGACCTCCTGGTTAAGTCCGCTCTGAAGTGTGAGGCTAAGTTGCCTCCTGGGGACGAGGCCTCAGTTTGGGAGGGTATGACCTTCCACTGGGAACGTAAGACCATGTCCGAGGTATCAGGACGCAAGATCAAGATCGGTGATAGGGAGCCCATGATCCTGGTCCCTACCAAGTACTTGGGCAAGAGAGACGTGACCGAGGAGACTGGCTCTGCTGGCTCTGACTCAGATGAAGCTGTGCAGAACGCTCTCCTGGACACTCTGGAAGCTGCCAAGGCTTCGGGCAAGGGCCCTCTCAAGTGGCCTGCCTTGATGATGCTGAGCATCAATCAGCACGAGAAGGGACTCAAAGCCGCGATAGCCACTAGAGGAGCCAGCGCTCTGAGCAGCCTAGTAGCAGCCGAGTGCGTGAGTGAGGAGAACGGAGCCTACAGCTTTGAGATGAGATTTTAGAGTCGCGGGGAGTAAGTCTGCCTTAGGCTTATCTCCCTTGAGAAGGTGGGCTAGAGTAGCATTCTTGCCCTAGCCCACCATCCAGGAGGACATCCATGAAAATCACTCTGAGCGGTGAGTTGGTTAGAATAGTAAGTCGTTCGGCATCTAGCCAGGAGAGCATAGTGGTGCTAACTCTGAGAACAGCACAGCGTCATTACGGCCAGGACTTGTTTGAGGCATTGAGAGGAGCCAAAGTCAGGGTGGAGATCAAGCCCAGAGATAGCCTAGAGTTCACAGGGGAGTTAGCATGAGTAAGCCACAGAGTGACCTCAGGACCGTAATTGAGCCCATACTTGAAAAGTATCAGATGGAACTAGATGATCTTCGCAAAGAGCCATTAACTGAGGTTCTAAAGCCTGCAAGGAAGAATTGGCTAACAGGCAAAGTCACTCCTGTTGTTGCCCTGCCTCGATATGGCCTTATGGGTCAAATCAGAGGCTATGAACAAGAATTATCTCTACTTTATAGCCTCTTATGTAAATATGACGAGGGCACAACTATCATCATAAACGGGTTGGCCTGGACAAAGGGCGAGTTGCCATGTGAAGTCGTCTATGATGAGATGGGAAGGGTAGGGAGATATGTGGAGAGACCAAGCAAGTGTGAGGAGAGACTGGTATGAGTTTCGAGCTTAAGTCTCTCTCCTATACATATCTATCCCAGTACCGTCAGTGTCCTCGGAAGTTCTATCTTTCGGAAGTTCTAGCCATCCCAGTAGCATGCCCATGGCCACTTTACTTTGGTAGGTGTGTGCATGCTGGCATAGCGGCTGGGCTGATAGACGAGGAAACCAGGGCTCTGTCAGCATTCGAGAGAGAGTGGGATTGTGGGATCACAGATGACTTCTTCCGAGATGGGGTAGTGACTTTCACAGAGCAGATCGACTGGTCTGGGAACGATCCCAGCGATCTCCGGGCCTTAGGCCTCGCCATGGTTCGCTCCTACATGACTGAGATAGCCCCATCTATCCTCTCTCCCATCGTGGGCGTGGAGATGACAGTGAGGAGACAGGTTTCACTGCCAGACGGCGGTCATCTGCCCTTTATATCTCATCCTGACCTAGTGACTGAAGACGCTATCTACGATTTCAAAACTGCCTCTCGACCTTGGCCCAAGAAACGCCTCAAGGAGGATTTGCAATCCACTTGCTATATGAAACAGATTCCTGGGCATAGATTCCTATTTGTAATCGGCACCAAGGCTCTCCCAGTTCAGTGGCAGATCGCTGAAGTTCACCGTAGTGAGGCACAGTTAGATGAACTTGACTCCGTGATTATCCCAGAGTTCGTTGAAGGAGTCTCGGCAGGCAGATTTCCCAGGAGAGAATCCTACTTATGCCGTTGGTGTAGCTATCGAGACATTTGTTGAATAGGGGAGGTATATCATGGAAGTTCTAGGTAAGATCACCCATAAGGCCCTATTGAGCCTACCTGAAAGGCCTTGGGACGAAGTATCGACTTACGACTGGCTATATCTTGTCCCCACACGTCGCAAGCATGAGAGCGGCTTCATGCAAATTGCAGTCGTGGGAGTGACACGAATAGGCGAAAAGTGGATATCTGAGATAGCCGCCTACTGTGATGATGTAAATTGGAAGTTTACTGAGGAGACGGTTCCCAAAAGTCTCTTCAACCTTATTCCCATTTTACGAACAGACTGTGAGTATCCGAGCGGCATTATGCGGTTTTGGAGGCACAAAACCCGCTTTCAAGTCGGAGTAAGTATTTCTTCCGTCGATGTTACTTTGGTAAAGGAGGCAAAGTGAGAACGCCTGAATTGTCTGAAGAGTTAGAGGAGGTTATGGACCAAGCCTTCTTTCAAGAACTAGAGAATCGCAAAGGCCCCTTCCGAGGTCCCTTTGTTGAATTGGACGACGAGGCTGAGGACACTTGGCTCAAGGAGGAGGCTCGCCTGCGGGGTGAGAAATTGGAACCCATGCCTAACTGGGTATCAGAATGGCAAAACAGAGCAGACAGAGAAAGGTGGGATGAGTCATGACCGAGGTGATAGATTCACAACAATCGCAAACTTCCCAGGTTCCAGCTATCAGGCAGCCTACGCCCATGGCCTCCTTCGAGGAAATGAGAGCTCAGGCCAACGTCTTAGTCGAATCTGGGTTCCTCCCAAAGAGCTTAGATACTCCTGAGAAAGCACTGGCAGTGATGCTCAGGGGGCGTGAGTTAGGCCTCCCTCCAATGGTATCCGTCAGCGGGGGCCTGTTCCCAGTTCACGGAGCGGTCCAGGCAGACTCTCAAACTATCTTGGCCCTCATCTTCAGGAGCGGCCTCCTGGAGGATATCTCCTTCGAGGAGACAGACGATTCCTGCACAATGACCATGAAGCGAAAGGGAATCCCCAGCGCCTATACCACAACTTGGTCATCTGCTGATGACAAGCGGGCTGGCTTTGCAAACAAGGACACCTACCGTAAGTTCGGTAAGGACATGCATCGAGCCAGATGTATCCTAAGAGGAGGACGAGCTTTATTTCCAGATATATCGAGTCATCTCTATGGCTGGGAGGAGCTCAGTGGTGAGTCTCCTTTCTCTACACTGCCAACGGCTACTCTGTCGAGGGAGGAGGGGCTAGTAGTATCCATGGCAAGCGAGGAGAGACCGCTGCTAGATGAGTCTGGTGAGGAGAAACCAGTAGGGTTAGCAGGAACCCCAGTCTCAGACTGGCTGGACTTCACTAGGGCTGCTGTAGCCTTAGGCCGTAGTCCCAAGGAGGCGCTCTACCTCTTGGAATGTTCAGACATTCCTGAGGCTAAGGCCAAATTCGGCACACCTCAGGCTACCTTGGATGCGCTCAAAGAAGTCCTAGACAGCAAAGAGGCTGCTGATAGACGAGAGTCTATCTTAACAATGATATCAGGCCTCTACTCCAAGGAGATACCCGAACTTGAGAAAATGGGAATTGTTAAGTTTGTGGATCAAAGACTAAGCCAGGAGCCAGGCCTGGATACAGAGACGTTCGACTTAAGTGAATTGGTCAAGGAAGACGGCAGTCTATATGGCGAGGAATAGTCTGTAAGAGGATAGTCCTGTGGCGCTCTTTATAGCCGACAATCGTGGGCATCACCATGTGCTAGAGCTCCTGGAGGAGGCTGGCGCAGAGGTCCTGACTACCAGGCTGGAGGCAGGAGACGTCAGCTTCCTGGCTCATGGCGGCATCTCGGTTGGCGTCGAGCTGAAGGCGTCTGATGACTTGCTGAGCTCCCTCCGCAGCGGCAGGCTATTTGAGCAATCTGCTCGGATGATACTGACCTATGAGTCCTCCCTCCTGCTCCCCTTTGGATTCCTGACTGTCACTAAGCAGGGTTACTGTCGCACGAGGACGGGAGTCAAAGTCCATCCTCCCTGGCCTACTTATACTCAACTGACCAATGCCTTGCTATCAATTAGCAAGCACGGGGTCACAGTTCTGCCTATAGCGCCAAACAAGTACACTGCTGCGCAGGTACTCGTTTCTATCCACAGCTGGTTTCAGAAGGAGCGTCATGAGAGCCTGATGAAAAGGCGGATGCCGTTCGCGATGGGCAATCAAGACGACATTCGAGCCATCCACATTGTAACTGGCTGCCCGCGAGTCAGTGTGGAACTTGCCAAGCGGTTATTGGCGGAGCTGAAAACTCCCTTGGCCGTCTTATCGGCTAGTCAAGAGGAACTCAGGACAGTGAAAGGCATAGGGAAAGTAACTGCAAGGTCAATCTACCAAGCGGCCCATGCTGAGTATGGGAAGGGCAATGGCTCGCATGGGTAAGAGAGGAATAGGTATGAAAGAGAGACAGTTAGAATATTTGGCATACAGTCTTTACTCCGTCCGAAGAACGCAGAAAGCCCTGGCCCGCCGCGAGGCATCTATCAAGAAGCAACTCAAGGAAGCCTGGGGCCCTCTAGTCGCCAAGCGAGAAACAAGGATTGTTGGCAGCGTCAGACTTACAGCCAGCAGGCGTACACATAGCGAATACTTTTTCCCTGAGATTCAGAGCTACCTTGCTGACCTTGGCCTTGGTGAGGTTTTACCCCAGCTGGTTGAGCGCAAAGTCTCCAAGAAAGCTGTAAATGCACTTGTCAAGTCCAAGGTGCTTCCTAGGGAAGTGGCGAGCCTTCTCCACGAAACCCCTGGCTATCTAGTCTGGACATGTGAAGAGGTGAGCGAGGAGGCTGGAGGCAAGTGATATTCGTATTCGACCAACGTGAGTCTGGAGGGGGGATAATGGGATGGTGGGTTGGCGTAGCTTGGGTGTTAGGAGTGTGGTTCGGGATGGCGATCATGGCGTTGTTGGCTATGACCAAGAGGGGATGAGAGAATAGCAAAAAACCGAAAGGAGGAAGGATGGTTATCTTAGGGCCAGAGGCGACAGGGATAGGGGAAGTAATGACACTGGGATGTTATGGTGGGACAGCGTTACAAGAGGATGCTACGATGAGAAATCCAGAGGCGATTGACGAAGTGAAGGTTGCGACACTCTGTGATTGTGTAGACCGGATTCAAAGGCGGCTCTGCTATATCGAGGATGTTTTGGGAATCTCTCAAAACGGCGAGGGAACAGAACTGGTCATACCCAAGCCTACAAAAGTGATTCAGCGGCTTGACAACTGTACCCAGGTTTTGAATGACAACATCCTTGTAAGATTGGAGAGGGTACTGAAGGAGGTAAATGAAATCAACAATCGTGTAGGCTAAAGGACAAGGCGCGGGCGGCATAATATGCCCGATATATGTATGTGTGGCAACCGGTCTGGGATGATACAGGGGCATAGCTGAGCTTACCGTGGGCAACCAAAATCCCTTAGCGGAAGCAGGCGAGCCACGCCCGCGTCATAGTCCTCTCTGTGGCTAGGATACTGACAACCTTATTGCGGTGTTGTTAGCGAGGCGATGGGATGACAAAAGTAAGTGTGGGGAACAACAACATGGACAAAGACAGTTTGGCGATTCATCTTGAGGGCAAAGTTTCACTTGACGATTTTGCCAAAGCCATCTCAAAACTTTCGTCGACACTGCGTGCAATAGAGAAGGACATCACGGGCAAGAACGAGATAGACTGGCTGGTGACAGATTTGCATCTCAGTAGCGACGAGACGCCAGTTCGAAGCGATAGATCGGCCGCTCGAACTAGGCTAATAGATATTCTGTGAAGGAGTGACTAGCGAGGAGGACCCGGCTATGGTATTCATGCGGCACGGATGCGGTCACAGAATCTGGCTCGTGTATCGATGGACAGGGATTCGATATAGGCCAGAGTATAGGGATGAGGAGGAAGAAAGCCCAACTGCGGGTGAATACATTACCCATTGTCCTACCTGCGGTGAATTCTTATCAACCGACGATTTGCTGGCAGAGAACACGTATCTGATAGAGCATGCCTATCTTGTAGCAGACTAACAATTGCACGTGTGATAGGAGGAGAGATGAATCGCCGCGAGTTTGTAAAAGCACTGGCGACCACTCCACTGTTGGGATTACTGGCGAAATTGCCCAAGATAGAGGATGAGTTGAATGTCATTATGTCTGGTGACCCAGGCTATATTGACATTATGGAGTGCGCTACTTCTCAAGGAATAGGTAGGAAACGATTCCCTGGTCTGGTCATAGTGAGACACAGCTATGGTCTGCCAGACTGGTGCTGGATTGAGGAGTTGCGTGATTCCATAAGGAGGAGAGACGGAAGAGATATGTGAGACATGCCAAGTTGCAGCGAAGAGGAGACTATAGATGGCCGACGAAAAAGCGCAAAGTGGATGGAATCAGTACCCGAGGACGATGGGCGACCTAGGATATTCTGATGAAGAACTAGAGCGGATGTGCCAGGAATATTGGGGCTCTGTGACCCCTGAAGAATTGCAAGCCATGCGGATGAAGGGACGAGAGGCTAGTGCCTGGTTCGATGCCGTGCTAGACTCTTGGCGCAGTGGGGGTGATAGTTTGCTATCTCATGTGGGAGACTGAAGGAGGGTCGCTATGACTACAGAAACCATAGAGTTGTGGGAAGTAAAGACGCGAACGGTGAATGTACCCCCCAAGTTCGCTGGAGAACGTTTCTATGAAGAGCCAGACGTGTGGTACGATTTCGGGCAGAGCAATCTGGCAAATGTATCTTCTAAGGTCTATCATCGCCACAAGCTAACAAGGAGGCACTGGAAGCAGGACCAAGTACTGACGATTTGGGTTTGTGACGACGACCTGCCAGATAAATTGGCAGGTTTGGTGGACAGCATTGTGGCATCGCGAATAGAGAAAGAGTTGCAAGAGCAGCGAGTCATTATACGCCAGTATGAGTCACTCAGGCGAACCTGGCTATATCGGCTATTGTCATGGTTGCACTTACTACCATAGGAATGTCCATGGAGTAACTTACCACTATGAGAGCTCTGTAGAAAAGGAGTAACCGATGACAGAGACATGCACAGAGAATGTGCAGCAGCCGGTGGATGAATTGAGGGAAGCGGGTGAACTTTTGCTAGAGAAGATGGACAACATCGGGAACGGGATGCTGTACGATCTGGATATTCTGGATGCAAGAGAAGCTTTGAGGAAAGCGCTAGATCAGAGAGGACAACATGGAGGAAATCCGCAAATGGCCGAGACACGCCTGGAGAAGGCGCAGAGGCTGGTGGACGAGGGAAAGGTGAAGATTGGCTATCGTGGCGCTTACGAGACGGGAGCAGTTGTGCAGACAGAGAGGAGCCACTATCACACTACGGTCTATACCTCTGGCAAGTTCTTCTGCACCTGCAACTGGGGTCAACACCATTCTTACACCGACGACCTCTGCGTTCATGCACTTGCCGTTCAGTTGGCCATGGAAAAGGAGAACTGACCAAATGCTAACCGAGGCAGAGCGTGAGGCTTTAGGCAAACAGATAGCAAACATGCCGTCTGGTACAGAGTATGCAGCGATAGGCAATCTGATAGCAAACATGCCAGATGGCACCGAGATTGCCATTGGAGTACGTGATCGAGGCTGGAACGCAAGAGCTTATTACCAAGAGCCTCACTTGTGGGATGAGTATTACAAGAGCTATACAGGCTATGCCAACTCTCGTGTTTCCAGTTGCCTGATTGCTGTGTCGGAAGCATTAGGTGATCTGGCGAAGAAAAGAAGAGAGACACAATAACGAGGCAACTCAATGAATAGGCTCGTTGTTGTAATCCTATGCGAAAGGAGAACTGACCGATGCCCCCCTATCAGCAACAAGCCAAACCGATGGTGGGATGGGAAAAGCGATACACAGTAGATGGCAAATACTGGACGTGGTTCGATCCTGAAGGCAACCCAGGAACGCCGCCCAGTATCAATCATCACGGAAAGAAGGAAAGAGATATGCACCTAGCTTCTGACATCAGCCCCACACTAAAACAATACTGGCAAAGTATACGCAGACCCGACGAACCTTTCTGTAGGCGATGCGGAATCCCAGAGAGAGCAACAAACAGTCTCAAGGCCTTTGAGATGGGGGGCGAATCGTTCTACCTGTGTTTCAAATGCCAGAAAGTTCTGTTGCAAGCCCTATGGCCCGATGAGGCTGAGAGATCATGAAGACACACTATGCAAGGAGGAGCAAATGACTGATCTTTGGACTTGGCTCGCCACACCCGTGTCCATCGCACGGGGTATTGTCATGATCTTTGTATTTGTCCTAGGAGCCTTTCTTGCAGGGGAGAAGTACGGAGCATGACTGAGACACGCCTGGAGAAGGCACAACGGCTGGAGGATGAAGGACGGGTTTGTGCCATTATGCGACGGCACAACTATATTGAAGCCAGGATACTGAGAGATGGGGGCTTCTACCGCACTGTGATCTACGACTCTGGCTGCTTCTTCTGCACTTGCGACTGGGGCCAACACCATTCTTACACCGACGACCTCTGCGCCCACGCACTCGCGGTCAAACTGGCTATGGGGAGGACGGAACTATGACCGAGACCCGCGTGAAGAAGGCGCAACGGCTGGTGGACGAGGAACGAATCACTATCCTCTGGCGGAATGGTCGGGACGCCGAAGGAACAGTCCGAGAAAAGGAGGGATACTATCATACCATCGTATTTAACTCTGGTCACTTTCTCTGCACCTGTCCTTGGGGTACAGACCATTCCTTCACCGACAATCTTTGCGCCCATGCACTTGCGATCCAGTTAGCTATGGAAAAAGGAGAGAGAGCATGTCTGACTGGCGAGAGATCGACAACAAGTTAGCACGAGACTTGATGGGATGGACGTCAGAGACAGGACATTGGTACGATCCTGGCGATCCCCTAATGCTAATGTATCTTGCTGAAGAGGCCGATAGGATAGCAGAGACAACGGGCTGCCCAGTGGAGGAGAACCGTGTCTGGTCGCCGCACTCGAATATTGCCCAGGCGATGCGGGTAAAAGATGCCATAGTGGGCCGAGGTGTGTCATTTAGGTTGAAAAGTTGTTCAGGCTATTGTTACGCCGAATTTTGGTGGCCCTCTAGCAAGGAATATGCTAGTGCATTTGGAGCGACTGATGCCAAGGCCATCACTCTGGCAGCCCTGAATTGGATAAGGGAGGAAAGCAAAGCATGACTCCTGAAAGGCCCATAATCTATTCTACACGTTCGATATTGGCTCACCAGGCTGCGGAGAAGACACAGACTAGACGGCTGATAAGGCCGCTGTCGCCTGGCAATTCCTGGATACCCTGGCAAGACGAGGTGCACGGCATTTGGTACTGGCGTCATTCTAAAGACAGGCTTCGAGGCAGACTTGTCGCCATGCACCAGCCCTACGCACCAGGCACTATCTGCTGGATACGGGAAGGGCTGAAACGCAGCGAGAGTGGAATTGTAGTCTATCAGGCTGATGGAACTCCGGCCTGGTTTGTCGGTAGACATGCTGCAGAAGGCGTGGAGACAAAACAATGGACATGGAAGCGGAGCAAACTCCCCGCAATGTTCATGCCCAAGTGGAGCTGTCGCTATTATGTCAAGATATTGGCTGTGCGTCCAGAAGGGTTGCAGGACATCGGCGACAGAGATATTGTGGCTGAGGGGACACTGAACGCCTTCCCTAACATACCCATAACTCGTTACGATGGTCAGTATCGAGACTGGTACAGAGAGTATTGGGAATCACTTCACAAGAAGCCGGGCACGCGATGGGAGGACAGCCCCTGGGTGTGGGTCTATACCCTAGAGCCAAATGTAGATACAGGCAGGCACGATGTCTCAAGACGATGAGAAGGTAGATGCCTGGAACATCTGGGCTAAACGATTCAATGGGATATTGGATGGAGCGTTCAAGACCACGTTTGCTGACTTTCTAGGAGAGGCTGTCCGCGGCATGTATCGCGCGGGGTGGTCGCCTGAGCTGGCGGCTAAGGCTTTCATCTGGACAATACATAAGATAGAGCATTTTCGGCCAGTTGCGGAGCCAAAGCAAAAGAGGATGCTATGAGCAATCTGAGCGCGAGGTAGGGGGCAGTGAACAGGCGCATTTTGAGAGTGTTCCCAAGACGCACAAGCATAACGCCAACGGATACGTTAGCATTCGTCGGCGATCCCCCGTTATGGAGGCCAGAAGCCGATGAAGTGCATGTATCGGTGACGTTCACTTGGGATGTAGAGGAAGGGCATCGCTTGAGGGACGCTTGGGCACAGTATTATCCCGTTGTCAAAATTGGTGGCCCAGCGATAGATGAGAACCCACCAGGCGAGTTTGTGCCGGGGATGTATGTGCGTCCTGGCGTCACATTCACTAGCAGGGGTTGCCCTCGTCACTGCCCCTGGTGCCTTGTGCCCAAGAGGGAGGGAGGCATCCAAGAGATTGCAATAATGCCAGGGTGGATTGTGCAGGACAACAACTTGCTTGCAACATCACATAAACATCAGAGCAAGGTCTTTGAGATGCTGCGGTCTCAACATCGCGCTGTCAGCTTTCCTGGAGGATTGGATTCCCGATTACTAACTGACTGGGCGGCGGATCAACTCTTGATGCTCAAGATAGGACAGGTTTTCTTCGCAGCTGACAGCAAGACAGCCATTGACAATCTGCGGCCAGTGAGAGATAAGCTCTCCCCTCTAAGGCGGAGGCAATTACGCTGCTATGTTCTCATCGGTTTTCACGGCGAGACGCCAGATGAGGCAATCTTGCGGCTTCGTCGGATATGGGATATGGGGTTCATGCCATTTGCCCAGCTCTATCAGCCTGTTAGTAAGCAAAGGATTCTCTATGATACATGCTGGCGTGGCATTGCTCGGCGCTGGTCTCGTCCAGCTATTATGATGGCGCAACATAAATAGATATAGCGGCTAGGGTGAGTCTGCCCGGTTAAATCTGGAATCTGCCGATGAAACTGAGTAAGCCACATTCCCCCTATAACGAATTCTATGCGCATAGATTCGTCATAGATTCGTTATAGAAGAGAGGAAGAATATGAGCAAATGGCACAATGTGAAGACGCGCAAGGATGGCTTCACATTCGACTCGCTAGACGAGGCTGCCCGATATGGCGAACTGAAACTGCTAGAGCGAGCTGGCGAGATAACCGACTTGAAAATACACACTCGGCACATGCTCCAGGAGGGTTTCCGCTATCAGGGCAAGTGGATAAGGCCCATCATCTACATAGACGACTTCTCGTATGTGGAGAATGGACAGAAAGTCGTTGAGGATGTGAAGGGGAGCAAGAAGGTGATGACTGCGGATTTCAAAATCAAACGCAAGATGTTCATTAAGAGATACTGCCTGGGCGGGGACGTAGACTTTCGGATAGTGATGCCGTAAGAGCCGTTACGGGGTGGATTCATTCGGGGAAGAGAGACGCACTTTATGAACAGCGTACAAATATATGACAACGTTCATATCCGTTATGGACGGGTTCATATTCTTGCGGGGAGGCCTGTAGTGATGGCGAATAGACCGTTTGACCAGCAATCTGTTTGAATTGAGGAAGAGGATGGATACAACAGAAAGACAATCCGATGAGCATAATGTTCATCTGAGTTGCAATACCATATTCACCACAGGCTCGATAAGGGGAAGATCGTTGGATGTAGACACATTAATCTATGACAAGGCCGTGGTCTGTCAGTTGCATTCCTTGGTTGGAGAGCGAATCAATCTGGTTATGCCCTGGAGCTCATTCCCGCTACGCCCTAACCAGCGCTCGTCTCCGTCGTGTCTAAAAGTTCTGTATTTGAGTGGCCTCCTATTAGAGATGTCTGCTCATATGAATTGGGAAAGGGACGGATACGAGACACATCTTGTCCTTGAGGAGACTACTTGGGTGCAGAAGAGGAAGGAAATGTTGACGGAGTGATTCTTATAGACCAGAGGAGGCAATAGAGTGAACGTCAAGAAAGTATTGTGGCGGATACTGAAGGCACTAACAATGGGCAACTTAATAGTTTCGTCTTTTGTAGCATTGGCGGCCCTTATCTGCAAGATCACTGGAACGCCTATCGACCTTGTATCGGAGGTATTACCTATTCTCTACACAACATTGTTTCTTCTGATCGTGGCACTGATACTTGCTACGCTGTGGGACCCAGACGGAAGATGAAAGGAGAACGATGCGTAACCTATTTGAAAAGATTCTGTGGCTTGCGTTTATTGGGACGGCGATCTTCTGGGCCGCTATCTCTGCTCGTTGGGGCTGGTGGTGTGGCGACGAGATGCTGTTCAAGTTACTCTATGCAGTGCGGCCATGAAGACCGTAGCAGAGCAAGTAGTCGAGCGGTATCGGGAAATCGGTTCCATGAAACGAGCAGGGGCACTCTTTGGTTTGAGCCAAGAGAGAACACGGGCCATCCTAGTTAGCATGGGGGAGCCGATACGTCTGAGCACCCGCCAGAAGACAATGCTGGCCGAGGAGCACGGTGATGAGATCGTTGCACGGTATCGAGATGGTATGGGAGCAAAGAGAGCAGGCGAACCTTTTGGGCTTAGTGGACAGGCTGTATTGAAGCTACTGAAGCGGCGCAATGAACCGCTACACCGTAGCTGGCGGAAGAATAATTCGCCGAAATGCTGTCTATGCGAGGTTCTGCTATCAGAAGCGCCAGAGGGCAAAGACGGATTATGTGGCTGGTGTATAGACCAAGGATGGACTAAAGACAACTATGGGGAGAGAATACGCCAGAGGCACAGATTGGGTGGATGACGCCATCGACTTTGAGCGCAAACTAGACTTCCTGCGCCCCGACGACCGCCTGTTAATAGCATTGCGGTACATGGGGCTTAGTTTCCGGCAAATAGCGGACGTGTATCACATGTCACACCAGGGAGTTGCGAAAAGGTTTCGCCGAGCGATTGAGAAGTTACGAGAGTAGCCATGTGAGGAGAGAGAATATGAGAATGTCCCCAGAACAGTTCCAGGCACTTTGCGAGGAGTTTGAAAAACGTGAGCATGAATTGATGGGATTCAAAGCCGAGGAGTACGCATCCACCACCGACCGTCTCTTGAACTTCAGACAGATTGCTACGTTTGAAGACCGCACCATGCCTCAGGTAGCCATGACCTATCTGCTCAAGCATCTGCAAAGCATCAACATGGCTGTGCAGAAGGGAGATACTAAGTGGTGTTGGATAAACCCAGATGGCGGCGAGGGACTCAAGCAGCGATTTGCAGATGCGCGCAATTATCTCTTGCTGTTAGCTGCTTGCATCGAGGAGCGATTCAGAGACGAGTAAAGTATGTGACATGAGGAGGAAACATGAGCAAGACACCTGATTCGTATTTTGTGATCATCGTTAGCGAGGATGGTGAGGCTTCCATTAGGCAGTATGATCGGACTGGTATTAAACAACATCTTGACAAGGGATACTTTGGATGCGTTACGTTTCAAGATGGTATTGCCAATTGTGCCCCTGCCTGCTGGGATACTGGGGAGAAGTGCAGACCAATGCTTATTATCAAGGGCAGGATAGTAGTACCCAAACCCCAAAAGGTAGTTACCCAATGGACCCTGGAGGAAGAATGACATGGAGGAGGAAGATGGAGACTTACAGAACAGAAGTGGAGGCAGGCGACGGTCTTGCTAAAGCAGAAGGAAAAATTGCGTTTCGTGGGCCTGTAACCGACGACTGGATCGAGGAGCAGATCGCTCTTTGTAACACTGCGACGAAGGGGCCTTGGCGTTACGATGGCATGCACAATGAGATTCACAGCGATGGCGATTACTTTCTAATCGTTTCTGAGTGTCGCTCGGCACCAGATCAACAATACCGCCAAGACGAATTTCGTCATCAGTACGATGCCAACTTTGCGCTCATCGCTGCCATGCGTGAAGGCTATCCTGCCGTGCTTGAGGAGCTGCAGGGCCTTCGTGCGAGTTTCGCCTTATATGCAAAGGCGGTACAAATGGGGCAGAGACTATATCTTGAGGCCCATCCAGAACTTGGTGAATTGGTCGAGGAGGATACAGGCAAAGTGGTAGCATGGCTCGTACAGCAAGTAGAACAACGGCCTTGGGCAGAGTGCTCCCGATGTGGTGCCATGTGCTTGGAGCAAGATATGGCGAATGGCATCTGTCAGCAATGTGCGGCAGCCCAATGAATCTCTGTCCTAAATGCCAAATGGCAGTATGGGATACCCTAGAGCGCAAGATCAGCGCAATACCAGGCTTCACTTTCACTGACGACGATGCGTACTTGCTATTGACCTGCTTTGGCATCTCCTTGCAAGATTTCGAGTCAGCCATGGCATCACGCGGATGGTACAGATGTGATGGTCTATGGAGCCAGGAAGTGAATGAAGATAGGCTTTGTCTTGAGTATGCGAAAGGAGATCATTGAACCATGTGGACTCAGACTGAAGCGGCTGCTATTCTCAAAGAGATTCGCGAAAAAGAGTATCATCCTCCAGTAGAATGTCTCCGAACAGGCGAGCGCGATTATGACGAAGACATCTCTGCTTGGTATTGTGATTGGTGCAATGCCAGGCTTGGCTCGTGGGACTGGGGCAACCCTGACTTACACAAGGACATATGCCCCTGGGCGCGGATCCTACAACTGCTAGAGAAACTAAGCGCAGAGGCCGGGGAATGACTGTATGGTGCGGGTGGCCTGCCCGGAAGGCAGGATGTCTCACTGAACATCAACCATACTGGTTGGAGAGCATGGCATCGAGACAGTGCTAGATGCCCCTGGTGAGTTCGACTCTCACCCCGCACCATGACGAATCCCAACACAGAGAGGAGGAGGAAATGGATGACTCGCAGACGCCGAGACCTGTCGGCGACGACTTGCTCCAGCGGCTTTGGGGATTGTACGAATCCCATGACAAGGATATGCTAGTAGAATGCTGGCAGGAGTGTCCACACACAGCGGTAAAGATACTTCTGCGGCACATCGACTACCCAGCTATGCAGGCGTTTGGCTTTGCCACAATGCGTCTCACTTGGGATGCAGAGGCGGGCAAGAACTTGGCGGTGCACAGGGCTTTGATGAAGATCGCTAAGGAAATATCTCCCAGCGAGCACATCGAAATTACGCCTGAACAGGTTGCCGGTTGATAGATATGTTGCAGATGCCCTAGCCCCTTGGCCTCAGTTCTCTCGTGTGGATGAGAGTGGCCAGGCCAAAGCTTGTACTGGCTACAAGAAACAGTTTCTCTACCCAGACGAAACCCGTCTGAGGGAGGTCTTGGTAGCCAGCGTAGGCCGCCACAGTATAAGCAGCCATGGCCAGGACAGCGCTTAGCAAGAAGGTTACAGCGCGTTTGCATTTGGGGGCTAGGTTCGCCAGCCCCGCAATCTGCCCCATAAGCAGGTAAGCAAGCACGCCGGCCCCGCCACCGGAGATAATCCATGCTAGAAATTCTCGAAGCTCCATGTCTCTACTCCTATCTTAGGTAGGTGACTCTGAGAGTGCCATTCGTTTCCGTGTCTCTAATGGCCCTGAACGCCCTGAGAGCATTAATGCTGGAGATAGTTAGTTCGTCCCCACTGGCCAGGAGGTGTCCCTCACTAGAAGTAGGGTCGGTCCCGTCCATCCTGAACCGTATTGCGGCTGTCTCCAGGCTGAGCAAGGCTGCAATAGGCGGAGCAGCCCCATCAGGGGCTAGATAATCAGCAGTCAGACCTACCGCCGAATCTCCGACTGTGATGCTTTCGTAGGCGTAAGGTTGTCCTGAATGTACACTGATGTAAGTCATAGCTGTCTTTCTCCTTGACGAAACTCCCTGAACATGGTATAATAAGAGTGATCAGAAGTCAAGTTGGGCATGCTTTCCTCCGGCAGGTTGTGAGTTGCCCAGACTCACGGGTCCAGGATCGCTTGGGCGACGGTCCTGGGCCACCTGCTATCACAGACTCAGGACCTGGGCCACCTGCTATCTTAGGCCCAGGTAGTATCCTTGGGACGTCTACTAGCGACTCCAGTCCACCTACCATCTATCCTCTACCATCTACTAAGTTATGCAAACCTGCACCATTGCACCGTAGAGATATACATCCTTCGCGGCATCGCTAGTCTTTATCTCCAAGGAAAGATCTGAAACGCCTGAGGACGGAGAGAAGGTATCGTTTACCCTGTATATGTCATGGTCATCATGAGTTGAAGTAAGCTCCAACGTCCCTCCTGCATAAGTCAATCTTACGTATCCTGTTGCCAGCCCCGAACCTACTGTCCGCAGCCAAGCATAGAATCTATAGGTTCCTGTTCCAGCACCCTCTGTTTTGGGATGAGAAGTATCTATAGGAACGCCAAGCGCACTTTTGCCAGCTACAGGCACAGTTACGTAAGTTGTCGAAGTAGTAGTCGCCACTCCACTGAGTAAAACCGGAACCCAAATACAGACTATGCGATTGCTAGTATTCTTGACGTCTGTCCTTAGGTTGTTATACTGGGACTTGAGAACTTTGACATCCCCTGCGCCAAGATCGCTACTCTCCATACTCATGCCCTAGCCTCCCTTTATCTGTAATTTCGCAATGACGTGTTTGGCTTCATTGACGCCTTTCGTGTTACTCGCTACCATCTCATGGCGAGTATACATATCTCCGTTCTCCTCAAACATCCGAATGAAGTCTATCCTATCGAGGAGGGAGCCACCCAGAGGCGCACTGTATCCCAGATAGAAGTAGTTGATAGTCTGGCCTATGTCAGGACTGCCTGTCTCAGAGCTCCTTTCACTGACCTTGAAGGATAACCACTGCCAGCCTGCCTCGATATCTCCATGAGCGGTATTGAATTGCCAGTAGTTACTACTATCGTTCCCAATTTTAATCTCAAGGTTACCTGCTAGATGCGTGATGGCATCTACATAGTAGTATAGCTGGAAGTAGCCCGCAGTAGTAATGTTGGGAGTAACATCTAAAATCGAGTTCACAAACCTTGGGCTGGGCGCAGTTCCAACTGCCTCCAGGCAAGCTGATCCCTGGCGGTATGCTACTAGCTCCAGACTTCCGCTATTATCCCCGTAAGTCCAGGCGGGAGCAGTGCCCTCCGAGTCGCATTCGGAGATGGTAGTAGCTATCTCAGGCGCATTGAACAGCCCTATCTCATGCCAGGCCATGGTCGCTGTACCTGGAGGAAACACTGCTGTCAATCTAGCAGTCAAGCCCAGGTCTTTCACTTGCTTAGTCTGAACCTGCACCCGTGCCATCTCAGCTTTCAGGGCCGTCTTGACCTTCGCTCCACTGCCTAGTTCCCACTGCCCAGTTCCTACTGCTACATAGTCAGGAATGGCGGGGTCTGAATAGTCGCCAGGCGCGTCCTGGGCATCCCCTCCCAGCAACCACTTAGCATGTAATAGCCTATAGGTATCGGTTACCAGGTCTTCGTAAATAGTGATCTTACTGGATGGATTAAGGAATCTGAATAGCCTACCAAACCAGTCTCTCATAGACACCTTTCCTAGCTTTAGCTAGCCACTGATACGCAACTGGCATACCACAACCTTGACTTGAGAGGCTGTCTTAGTACAGTATCCATCCGCATTCTCGTCCCTCACCAGCATATCCCCACCTGACCCCGCATTGAACAGCCCTATCTCCTTCCAGGTAGCGTTGCCAACCCCCTTGGTGAAGATGGCCGAGAATCTGGCTATGTCTGAATTGCCCCCAGTCCGCCATCTGGCCGTGATCGGCTGTCTGGCGACTTCGTTCACCAGGGCAGTCAATTTGCTGGCTTCCCCTGAAGTCAAAGTCCCGCTCCCAACTGCGATGTGAGTTGGCCTACCAAAGACCTCATAGTCGGGGTCTTCAGGGTCTAACTCAAAAAGCCCCGCCATCCTCCCCGCATGACGCTGCTTATACACATCAGTAATGGTCATTTCCTCAAAACCTTCCCAGGGGGATCAAGTGAAGCCTTCCCAGGTGGATCAATGGAGAGCGTCGTCTCAATCCTAGTTAGACGGTTGGTTAAGGCCACTTTCATCCCCTGGATGTCTGTTACTAACCCATCCAACTTCCTGAGAATGGCTTCCTTGTCTTTGATATCCCTGGCCTCGATGTCGCGGGCTACCTTGTGGCTGTAACTGTAAACTCTCAAGATAGCAGCGAAACAGGCAACTATCACGGGAACAAAGACCTCGAAAGAAACCCCCATTGTGATCTCCCTATTTTTTGTGTGATGTCTAAGCCACCTACTACCTATGGGGATGTTTCTATTCTCACCCCACTAGGGATAGTATGCAATCACGGTTCCGTGGACTATGTCGCAATGTTTGACCTCCGCACCACGAAGTGACCCTCTTCAGCAGCCTGGCCCGTACCCGTACTCTCCCATCGGTAGAACCAAGTCCCTGCCTCATCAATGCTGACATTCGCATGATAGTGGCCCTTTGAGTCTTGGACTAATTCGTCGTCAGTTTCGTAGATGTACGTAGTAGTATTGCCTGAGGGGTCAGTGAATTTAAAGGTGACGGTCGTTGGGTCGACGTCCTGGTCGTCCACATCTGTGAAGGCTCCTGCGACCTTGACTAGGTCGCCTATATCATACACGTTAGCCATTTTCATCCCCCAAGTCGCTAACAGCGATCTTGCCAAGAAGCGTCTCACTGACAGCCAGGTTAGTCGAGCTCGTGTCGCTGGCCGAGATGGTATTCAGCAATGTCTCTGCGACTTCTACGAATCCAAGGGACGCAATCACGACTACTTCGACAAGCAACGAGATGACCTGTTGCCTAGTCAATGTCATTGAGGTAGTGGCTGAAGCCAAAGCACTTGCGTCCACGCCTAGGGCTAAGGCTGAGGCTGTAAGTGCCTCTGTTGCAGCTGCTCCTGAGGAGGTCAGTCCCAGGGAGCGGTCTAGGGTAAGTGAAGATTTGAAGTCTAGTCTAGGGGAAGCCGCCAGCCCTTGAAATATGCCCAGGAGGGCATCTGCTAGGGCCTGAGCTGAGGCTGTTAGAGTTGCTCCATCCGACCTCGAAAGTGCTGCTGCGGCCAAGGCCGAGGCCAAAGACTCAGCACTTAGTCCTGCCCGTCTCAACAAGGAGGCAGCAGATTGAGTGGCAGCCACGCCTGCATCTGTCAATCCTATCTGCCTTGTCAAGGAGGCACTTGCTAATGCCACTGCCAGAGCCACAGCCGAGATAGTGGCATTTCGGTCCAGAGCTATTGTACCCAGACTTACAGCTAGAGCCGCGTCGCTCAATCCAGCAGCCCTGGCCAAGGATATGGCGGCCTTGACCCCTGCTACTCTTGTTGCTGACATCCCTGCTAATCTTGCCAGAGAGGTACTCGCCAAGGCAGCTGCTACTCCCGCTGCTGATATTGCATCGACTCGTTCTAGGTCTAGTACACCCAAGCCTGTCGCTTGCCCTGAATCTGTCAGTCCTGTTTGTCTTGCTAGGGAAGCATCAGCTATTACAGCAGCCAGAGCCGCCGTCGAGATTCCGCCTTCTCGGTCCAAAGTCATCGTGCCCAGGCTTACGCCTAGAGCGGTATCACTCACCCCCACTGACCTAGCCAAAGAAATGGCGGCTCCAATTCCTGCCACCCTCGTTGGTGATAGCCCCACTGACCTAGTCAGCGACGCACCAGCCAGCGTCCCAGCTTGCCCCCCATCAGATACCCCAGCTGCCCGCCCTAGCGATGCGCTGCCAAGAGTTCCTGCCTGACCCGACGCTGCCGCTGTAGCCACGCGTGAGAGGGATAGAGATACGGGATAGTCTTCAGGCTGTGCCCCCGCCGTGTACGTACAATAAATGGAGTATTTGTAGTTATTTTGTTCATCGAGGGATATAGTGGCAGGCCATAAACTTCCGTAGCTAGCGCATGATGTATCGTCGCCCATTCCTTGATTCTCTGCGCCAACATCGTAGCACAGTTTATTGAAGGCGTAGGCTCCTGGATCATCGCTACTAAAAACTAACCAATAATCCCCAGCAGCCAGACTTGGAGAGGTGCCAAAGGCTACATCATACCACTTCTCTGCTTCTTGGGTTGTAGTTCCTTCATCGGTTGTTCCGTGTTCGACTAAATCCAAAGATGAATCGTAAATTGCTGCCTTAAACGCGATCTCAAAATTGTGAACAAGTATGCCGTTGGCGAAGCAATTGTGTTCATCTTCTATCTCAAAATGATATGCAACTACTGATTCATCGTGAGGAATGGCCTTTTTTACAACAATCCATCTTTGTCCATCGAATACCTTGTCTCCTTCTCTAATCTCGTCTGCTTTTCTCCAACCCTTTTCAACATACACCAAATGATCTGGCGTCAGTTTCAGGCCATTGATTTCTATGTATCCCTTTATCTTATGGCTATGCAAGCGGGTGATTTTATTGTAAGATACTCTCTCCCTGTCTAAATCGTAACCTAAAACAAGGTCTCCAATTCTTGCTTGTTTAATAGGAAGCTCGCCTTTACCTTGAATAACCACAACGCTATTCTCTTCTATCGAATCCAAAAACAGGCTAAGCCCCAATGTCATCTTAGAAGCATCCCCAGCCTCGGATAGAGTAAAAATACTTCCTATAATTGCCCCATCAGGAATTGCGCTAAAACTATAAGACCCCAGTGTTTCATATCCGAACTTCGTTCCCTTGCTACTTATAGGATAAATAGCATTATCCAGAAACTCTTGGGGGCAAGTAATGGACAGAATTCCATTCTCAATATTCAGCTCTTCCCAAGTCCAGTTTCCTTCTGCATCGGTCATCTTTGGCCGATAGATATGAAAGGCTTTGCCACATCTGTACTTTTCCGCATCTGCCTCAGAGGTGTGCATGTTCGTTCTGGTGGCATGGTAGACAGCATAGGAGCCAACTACGTTTTCTGGTCCGATTGCCCCATCAGCAATTTCCTCTTGTGTAAGTGGCGGTTGGTAGTAGAACTTGAGTCCCTGTGTTTCAATATTGAAGATAATCTCGTTAGTAGCTGGCTTCTTCTTGAAGATAACCTCAAATTCAAAACCTCCAAGTTCACATTGGCCGAACTCACTAGCTATACCTGCCTTATTTTTGGCGACGACAGTCCTGGGTTCCAGTGCATAGAAGTAGGCTTCCGTATCCCTATCAATCCATTTGATTTTACCGTCTTCTAGAACAGGCAAAATCTTCCTTTGGGGTGAAAGACCAACTTTGACGAAGCACTCGCCTCCCCAGCGACTTAGCTTGACATGAGGCTCGAAATCCGTAATTTGCCTGTTGCCAACTTCAACTATATCGCCGCCAGCAAGTGTGATCTCATATGTGCTGTTTTCTTTCAAGGATGGTTCTCGGAGCATCAAAATCCCAGTCTCCTATCATAATACAGGAGCGTACCGTCCCAACTGTACTTGTTGGTGGACTGACCGTCCTCGTAGAGCCGCTTCGTTTTGGAGGTTCTGTTACGCTTTGACAGAACCTCCAACCACTTTCTAGCCATACCTTACCCTTAGTTGTGAGCTTAGAGTCAGCTCGCAGCAGCGGTACAGGTTATTGTCAGGGTGAGGGAGTCCCCGTCATCAATCGTCTTGTCACCCGCTGTGAAAGCTCCTCCACCATAGAGAGTATCCACGCTACCGCCCTTGGTAGCAGTAGTAGTGATGAAGGCTCCACCGACTGTAGTGTCGTTGGTATCGATGGTAAAGACTGCCTTGGAAGCCGAGTTATCCACCGACTGCCCTGAGACCGAACCAAGCGTAAGTGTCTGGCGGTTCGCCTCATCGTATGCAGTTACCTCAGTCCAACCAGCATGGCTAGATTCTGTGTCGCCTGCGGCAAATGATGGAGTACCATCAGTAAGCCCAACATACCAGGCCGCTGTGTAAGACGACCCTTTGAGGTGTTTGTCCAGACTGTCGTCCAGGCCGGCGTTCACCACCAGGTTATCGAACTCATCCGTCCACTTGAGTTTCCCGTCTGGCCCCCGACACACCACATCGAAGTGTGTGCTCAGTGTTCGTGCCAATGTTGCTTGCATTTCTACCTCCCTAGTTGTTCACCAGTTACTTTTTATTATAGCCTCGAAATTGGCCCTGGGCAAGATATGGTACATGGCCAGGCGCATCATCTCCACAAGTTGCCTCTCACAGTACCTTACCATCTAACACTTTCCACGCTTCTGTATCATCTTAGAGCAAGTCTGTTGTTTGGCCTACTAAAGTGGCTCGCACTCGCTTCCATGTATTGGGGTCGAGCACTACTACATAGTAGGTGTCAGTCGTATCGACCCGCGAAATGTAGCGCCACGGATTATCAGGGTCTTGCATAATCCATTCCTCATGATTGATCCTTGCGTCTTTCATGGTCGCGGGCCAGCTGCCGAGCGCAGATTTGGCCCATGCGATATCAGACACTGAGGACTCCTCTACGGGAGCTATTGAGCTGGCTTCGTCAGGTAATGCCTGCATCGCTCCTATGATGCTTCTGGTTGCCCCCTCGTCGTGATCATAGTGGTACCAAGGTTCCTCGTAGCCGAAGTCGAATAGGAATGCCGCGATGATCCAAGGTAAGTCTCGAAGTCGCTTCTCACCCTCTGCCACCTCGTGGAAATATGTCTGTGGATCAGGATATAGTTTACGCCAGCCTTCCTTTGGAGTGCGGCCTGCGATACCACCGTCTACTCCCCACTCGGTCAGGAGCACACGCGGGCTAGAGGTTACACCCATGGAGGTTACACCCTTGCCTATCCATTGGGCCATATCCCACTCGATGCGGCCCAAAGCATGCCATCGGCCAAGTGGCCCCTCGACATCGGGTCGCCAGTAGGCATGAAGGCCAACATAGTGCCCCAATACCCCAGCCATCTGCACCGCAGGAGCCAGTTGTTCTAATTTCCAGCGAACTGCCCCCTCGTCGCCTGATGGGTTACCTTCTGGTAAGTCCAGAATGACTACTCGGATGCCGTTCGCACTGGCTTCCTTCATCGCCCCAATAGAATAGCCACATAAATGGGCTAAGGCGTCTGGGTTGCTATCTGGATTGTTACACTCTGGCTCATTCGCAAGGGAGTAGCAGGTAGCCCACGGGCGACCTCTCCATTCTGGCAACATCCTACGTACAAAGTCACGGCCTCCCTCCTCCCCTCGGCGAATGTATCCAGCGTCTATGTCGTCTGTCCATAACCGAACTAGCTTGTTCGCCACGCGCGGCATCGGGTCTGGCCCAGCTGGAGGGTTTACTAACTTCACCCAATCGGCCCCCAGGTCACGGATAGCCTGCTCCATCCATGATTCAACTCTCTGAACATGCATTGTGGTCTTAGTCATAACATCCTCCTTCTCAAAGTACGGCACAGGATCAATCCAATCTTTATATGGGCCGTTCAGCACCCCATTCACTTTCAAGCCCAAATGGAGGTGGGGGCCAGTTGTTCGGCCTGTGTTCCCCGATTCCCCTATCTGTTCCCCTCGTTTCACTCGCTGACCCATAGCCACACTGATCTTACTAAGATGGGCATAAAGAGTCAAGCACTCGTCTCCGTAAAGATAGACGTGCTCTCCATAGGCAGTTCTCCATCTTGGCTCACACCATCCGTCATGGCTTGCAAAGACTGGCGTTCCCGCTGGACAAGCAAAATCGACTCCCTCATGGCCAGCCAGATTATAGGGAGCATACCAGTCGGGATGGTCTCCAAATCTCTGACTGACATGCCAACGCCGCGTAGTGGGATAGCCTAGCATTATTCCTCCAGCAAATCACCAAGTTCTGTGAGTATTTCAGTTTTGCCTTGCCAGACATGCTTATCGTCCTGGAGATGCGCCCTGGTCAGGGTAAGGTCAGTGTCGAATGTCTTCTGCATGAGCTCATTGTAGAACTCAGCGAATTGCATCGCCGCCTCGGTATCTCTGAATTGCACAGACGTGGCAGGACTTCCCTCTTCATGGGCGAAATTGCCATTCTCATCCAACACCGCGAGTGTCTTCAAAGTATCCATCCGCAGGCTCTCTACATCCTCAAGGTGTTCTGTGATAGCCCTGAGCAACTTCCTTACTCGAAGCCCGCCATCCAGCGGAATGTTGAGAGGCAAAAGTTTCCGCAAGGCTCTGAGCACTACCCCCGCATGGTCGTTACGGGAGTTGTCAATCAGTTGGTGATTAGGAATGCTGACTTCAGTCATTGGTCTCTCCCCTCTATACTATTCAATCGCTTCTGTAACACCAATATCTCTGCCCGGATTGCCTCGCGTTCGGCGTCGGCCCGCTGATCCTGTTGCCAAAGTTGTCCAACAGCACCCATCAATAGCTTCGTCGTACCCCTTTGGCTTATCCAGCCAGCAGGTGACATAACTCCCGCTCTTACAAGAGATTTCTTGTTATAGCGCAAAATTTCCGCACCCCTGTCTGCCAACACCCTAGTCGCGTCCCAGGCCATCACTGCGTCGTCGTATTTATCATATGTATTCTGGGTTCCATCTATGTATACATCGCCATCCTCATCAAGAATCCAGATAGTGGCGAATCCTCCATCCCGATGTGCCCGAATGGCAACAATATTCCCGTTGGCTACCAAATCAGCGTCTCCAGTTCCACTAATCTGCGCTGCGTCCATTTCGATAATAGCCGTCCCAGTTGCACTTTTGGTTGTGTCTGCATTCTCGCCCAAAAATCCCGCCAAGAGAAGTGCCTGGCGGTTGGGCCCATCAGCGTCCCTCAGTCCAGTAATCTTCAGTCCGCCAGCGACCCCACCAGCCTTTTGGATAGTTCCATATGTGTCTGTATCCGCAATGTCTGTGCCTCCATGCGCTACATCGCTAGATTGAAATGCTAGGATTTCATCGTCGTTGCCAGCCTGATTGATGGTCATGCCAATTGTCAGCAGGGAGCTAGGAGGAGCACCAATGGCCACTTGATTAGTCGCCGCCCCCGTCGCCGTGCCGACGTTGACGCCGCCAGATACCGTCAGATCAGAATCCATCGTAACATCTGCGCCCAAGACTTGAACCGTGCCAGCGGCATTGAATTGAATACGCTCATTGCCTGTA